>DATGHJ010000540.1:0-5851 GCA_035308085.1 Trinickia sp.
GGCGACGATGATGAAGGTGTCGCACCCGATCGTGTTCGGCCACGCCGTCAAGGTCTTCTACAAGGACGCGTTTGCGAAGCACGCCAAGCTGTTCGAAGAACTGGGCGTGAACGTCAACAACGGCCTCGCGAACCTGTACGAGAAGATTGAAGCGCTGCCGGAATCGAAACGCGAAGAAGTGATCCGCGACATGCATGCTTGCCACGAGCACCGTCCTGCGCTGGCGATGGTCGATTCGGCCAAGGGCATCTCGAACCTGCACGCGCCGAACGACGTGATCGTCGACGCATCGATGCCCGCGATGATTCGCGCCGGCGGCAAGATGTGGGGCGCCGACGGCCGTCCCGCCGACACCAAGTGCCTGATTCCGGAAAGCACGTTCGCGCGCATCTATCAGGAAATCATCAACTTCTGCAAGACCAATGGCGCGTTCGATCCGAAGACGATGGGCACGGTGCCGAACGTCGGCCTGATGGCGCAGAAGGCGGAAGAGTACGGCTCGCACGACAAGACGTTCGAAATCCCGCAAGACGGCGAAGCGCGCATCGTCGACATCGCCACGGGTGAAGTGCTGACGGCGCTCACGCAGCAAGTGGAGAAGGGCGACATCTGGCGCCTGTGCCAGGTCAAGGACGCGCCGATCCGCGACTGGGTCAAGCTCGCGGTCACGCGTGCGCGCAACTCGGGCATGCCGGCCGTGTTCTGGCTCGACCCGTACCGTCCGCACGAAGCCGAGCTGATCAAGAAGGTCGAGACGTACCTGAAGGATTACGACACGAAGGGCCTCGACATCCAGATCATGTCGCAAGTGCGCGCGATGCGTTACACGCTGGAGCGCGTCATTCGCGGCCAGGACACGATCTCGGCCACCGGCAACATCCTGCGCGACTACCTGACGGACCTGTTCCCGATCATGGAGCTCGGCACGAGCGCGAAGATGCTCTCGATCGTTCCGCTGATGGCGGGCGGCGGCATGTACGAAACGGGCGCGGGCGGCTCGGCGCCGAAGCACGTGCAGCAGCTGGTTCAGGAAAACCACCTGCGCTGGGATTCGCTCGGCGAGTTCCTCGCGCTGGCCGTGTCGCTTGAAGACCTCGGCTTCAAGACCGGCAATGCGCGCGCCAAGATCCTCGCGAAGACGCTGGATGCGGCAACCGGCAAACTGCTCGACAACAACAAGAGCCCGTCGCCGAAGACCGGTGAGCTCGACAACCGCGGCAGCCAGTTCTACCTCGCGATGTACTGGGCGCAGGAACTCGCCGCGCAGACCGAAGACGCCGAGCTGGCCGCGAAGTTCGCGCCGCTGGCCAAGCAATTGACGGCCAACGAGAAGACCATCATCGGCGAACTCAGCGACGTGCAAGGCAAGGAAGTCGATATCGGCGGCTACTTCAAGCCGGACTTCGATAAGCTGACGGCGGTGATGCGTCCGAGCAAGACGCTGAACGCGGCGCTGGCTGCGGTTCAGGCTTAAGCGGTTTTAGCTTAGCTGCGCTTCGAGCGAGCCCCTTCCGGCAACAGCCGGAAGGGGCTTTCTTTGGACTACAACCCGCCGGCGAGAGCCGGAAGGGGCTTTGTTTCGACCACAACCCGCCTACGTCCGCTTCGTCAACCGCATCGCGACCGTATAAATCACGGCTCCCGCTACCGCCCCGATCAGCCAGCCGAAATTGTTGTCGGGCAGCGCGTGAAGAAGCTGCGTGCACAGCTCCCATCCAATCGAAATCGCGCCCGATAGCACGAGCGCCGCCAGCCCGACGCGATTCCACCCGCCGTCGTAGTAAAAGCGGCCTTCGCGCGCCATCGTATAGAGCTGCGCGGTCTCCACCTTCTGGCGCTTCACGAGATAGAAGTCCGCCATCATCACGCCGTACAGCGGTGCGAGCACCGACCCGAACACGCTCACGAACACCGTGATCGCTTTCGGGCTGTCGACAAAAATCCACGGGCATACGAGCACGGCGAGTATCGATGCGATCAGGCCGCCTTTCTTGAAGTCCACGTGCTTCGCGAACAGATTGGCGATGTCGTAGGCGGGCGAGACGAAATTGGCGACGATATTGATGCCCATCGTCGCGACGATGAAGGTCAGGCTGCCGAGCACGACGGCCACCTTGTTCTGAATTTTGCCGACGATCGCGACCGGGTCCATGATCATCGAACCGAACACATGCGCGCTGCCCGACGTCACGATCACGGTGATGATCGCGAACACGATGAAGTTGACCGGCAGACCGAGGAAGTTGCCGACCTTCATCTGCGGCTCGCTCTTCGCAAAGCGCGAGAAATCGCCGAAATTCAGCAGCAGGGCCGCGAAATAGCTGATCACGAGCAGGATCGCGTTACCCATGCTGGCCATTTGCTCGCTGCCCGACAGCACTTTGCCGCCGAGGGTGAGGCTCAAGCTGCCGAGCCCCGCCTGCGACAAGATCCACGCCATCAGCGCGAACATCACGACGTACACGGCCGGGCCGCAGAAATCGATGAAGCGGCGGATCGTTTCCATCCCGCGCTGGAAGATGAAGAGCTGGAAGATCCACATGAACAGGAAGCTGAACCAGCCGAGGCCGTCGAGCCGCAGAAAGCTCACGTCGCGCCACGCGGCGACGGATGGCGCGAACAGAAGCAGCAGCGTGGCGACCGCCTTCGAGGCGAAATAAGTCTGGACGCCATACCAGACGATGCCGACCACGCCGCGGATGATCGCCGCGAGGTTCGCGCCCATCACGCCCATGCTCACGCGGGCCATCACCGGAAACGGAATGCCGTGCTCGAAGCTCGGCTTGCCGACCCAGTTCATCAGCACGTAGACGACCAAAATGCCGATCGTCAACGCGAGCAGCACTTGCCAGCCTGAGATGCCGAGCAGGAACAGGCTCGCGGCGAACGTATAGCCGCCCACGCTGTGCACGTCCGACATCCACATCGCGAAGATGCTGTAGCTCGTCCATGTGCGCTTGTTGCGCGGCACGGGCGCGAGATCGCGGTTGTAGAGCCGCTCGTCGGAGCCGGCGATCGTGCCGTCCGGACCGTAGGGCGAATGGTTTTCGATGGAAGGCGATGCGGACATGACACCCCTTTGCGGATGGTTGGTGGGCAAAGCGGGAAGCGAAAACGGCCTGACGGCGCTGCGCGTCCCGGCGCGAATCAACCGCCGGGTTCGGATGGACTGCTGATCAGCCTACTCTGGTTTTTTTTATTTCGCCACTGAGAGGCCGGCGGTTCGATGCGCGCGGTTGCTCGCGGTTTCTTTAACGCGCAGCAGCACGAGCAGGCTAATGGCCGCGCCGCCGGCGAGCAGATACGCGGGCATGAGCAGGTCGCCGGTCTTGCCGATCAGCGCAGTCGCGATATAAGGCGTGACGCCGCCGCCGAGAATCGCACCGAAGTTGAAGCTGAACGCCATGCCCGTGTAGCGCACGCGCGTGGGGAACTGCTCCGCGTAGGTCGGATAGCCGACGGACTGCACGATGGGCATCGGCAGCGCGACGATCACCATCGCGAGAAACGCGAGGCCGATGTTCTGATGGTTCATCAGCTTCATCATCGGGAACACGAGCGCGATGTAGGCGGCGAAACCGGTTGCGAGCACCGCGCGGCGGCCGAGCCGGTCCGACAGCGCGCCGAAGAACGGCATCGTCACGGCCATCGTGAGGCTCACGAACGCCATGATCCAGAACACCGTCGTCTTGTCGTACTTCAGGTAGGTTGTCAGGTAGAGGTTCATGAACACGAAGCCGACCCAGTAGCCCATGTTCTGTCCGAGCGAAAGCAGGAACACCTTGACGAGCGCGGGCACGTGCGCTTCGAGCACTTCCGTGAGAGGCGCTTTCGGCGGCTCGCTCTCGCGCAGGCTTCGCGTGAAGGCAAGCGATTCGTCGATGCGCCGGCGTACCGCGGCCGAAATCGCGACCATCGGAATCGCCATGAGGAACGGCACGCGCCAGCCCCAGTCGTGCAATTGCTGTGCGCTCAACGCGCCGGTCGTGATGCCGCACACGGACGCGGCCAGCGCGCCGCCCACCGCGACGCCGACCGGCGTGAACGCACCGTAGAAGCCGCGCCGGCCGGCGGGCACCGATTCGGCGACATAGGCCGCCGCGCCGGTCACTTCGCCGCCGGCGAAGAAGCCTTGTGCGAGACGGATCGCGAGCAGCAGGAGCGGCGCGGCGATTCCCGCGGTGGCCGCCACGGGCAGTACGCCGACCGCGCCCGTCGCGACACCCATGCCGATCACGGTGACAAGCAGCACCGCCTTGCGGCCATAGCGGTCGCCGAACCAGCCGAGCACGATGCCGCCGACCGGCCGCATCAGGAACGCGCTGCCGAACACCGCCAGGATCGCGAGCAGCGACGCCGTGGCGTTGCCGCCGGGAAAGAACAGCGGCCCGATGACCGCGGCCATGTAGCCGTAGACGCCGAATTCGTAGTACTCGATCGCGCTTCCGGCGGCAGCGGCCGCTGCCGCTTTGCGCGCGAGCGTTTTCGCGACATGCGGCGGCGTGTCGGCCTCCGGCGCAAACAGGATGGCGGGGACGTTGGACATTGGGCGAGGCTCCGGATCTAGGGGCGGTTATCGAAGGGCGGCTACCAGGTCAAAATGCGCTCGACATACATAAACTACAGTGCTCAAAATTCGTTCAATAATATTTTTCGGATAACTAACAATATGAAGAGTTCGCTGGGCTGGTTCGGCATGTTGCAAAAAGGAGCGCGTCGCGCAAGGGCGCCGCGCCGCGCTGCTAAATGCCGGAGCGCGCTTCGACTTTCGCGAATGCTCGTTCCTGCTGCGCCAATAAGCGCTGAGCCTCGTCGAGGCCGATCATTTCGAAATGCACAGATTCGCCGGGCATTTTCTGGGCAAGTCGCGGTAGATCGACGGCACACACATGAGCGATCTTCGGATATCCACCCGTCGTTTGACGGTCGGCCATCAGCACAATCGGTTGTCCGTCGGACGGCACCTGGATCGTGCCGAAGCCGACCGCCTCCGACATCATCTGCCGCGCCGCAGCAAGCGCAAGTGGCTCGCCTTCGAGGCGATAGCCCATGCGGTCGGATTGCGCGCCGATTCGATACGGCGTGCTGACGAATGCGCGTTGCGCGTCGGCGGAGAACAGCGTCCATTCGCGGCCCGCGATGACGCGCAGCGGGGCGCCGGGCGTTCCGATCACGTCTTTGTGAAACGCGGGCATACGCGCGGCGCTCGGCGGTGCTTCGTTCGACGCGCCGCGATCGCGCACGGCGATCAAGTCCCCCTTGCGCAGCGGCCTGCCGCGATGTCCGCCATAGCCGCCGCGCACGAACGTGCTGCAACTGCCCATGACCGGCTCGAGCGCGAATCCGCCGCGCACGGCCAGATAGGCGCGCGCGCCGCTGCGCCGCTGGCCGAAACTGAGTTCGGTGCCGGTTCGCAATTGCACTGCTTCGTTGAGCGGCACGGCCTTGCCGTCGGCAAGCGGTTCGAGGTCCGCGCCGCACAGCGCGATGGTCACGTTCGCAAGCATGCGCAGCGTCGGCCCGATCAGCGTGATTTCGAGCGTCGCGTCGCCGGGATCATTGCCGGCGAGCAGGTTCGCGAGACGGTGCGAGCGCGCGTCCATCACGCCATTGACCGGGATGCCGTATTGCTGATAACCAGTCCGGCCGAGGTCCTGAAACGTCGTGAGCGCGCCGGGCTTGAGCACTTCGATGGACATCACGGCGCGCCCTCGACGGCCTGGGCCGCAAACAGCAGGACATCGAACTGCGCGATGTCGACCGGCACGAAGCGCACGCGGTCGCCCGCCTTGAGCAGGCACGGCTGCTCGCGATGCGGTTCGAACAGGTCGAAAGGCGTTCTGCCGATCAG
>DATGHJ010000541.1:0-2236 GCA_035308085.1 Trinickia sp.
TCCTCGCCGGCCAGCCTTCGCACAAGGTGCCCGCGGCGGCGGGCCTATCGAACTTCGTACGGGTGTTCTGCGGGGCGGTGGGGACGTCGATTGCGAGCAACGAGTGGAACAACCGGACGATCCTGCATCACGCGCGGCTCACCGAGCAGGCGACGGTCGACAACCCGATCTTCACTCAGCAAATGAGTTCGACACAATCGCTCTTGAACGTGAACGACCAGACCGCCCACGCGTTGTTCGATTTCAATGTGAACACGCAAGCGGCGATGATGGGCCTCAACGATATTTTCTTCATCTCGGCGATCATCTTCCTCGTGATCATCCCGCTGATCTGGATTACGCGGCCGGGCAAAGGCGGCGGCGGGGATGCGAGCGGCGCGCATTGATGATGGCGACTGCCGAATCGGACGCGGGCGGAGCCATCCGCTCGCGCCGCATCACGCAATCAGCAGCTCCGGTCCGCGCGCGGCGAGCGCCTTGCGAAGCACGCGATCGGGCGCGAGTTCCGTCACGAGATAGCGGGCGTTCTCGAAACCGTTGATCCGCACGGGCGTCACGCGGCCGAACTTCGAATGATCGGCGACGACCACCGCGACGCTCGCCGACGCGATCATGCGGCTACGCACTTCCGCGGCCATGCGCGTGTAATCCGTCAAATAGGCCTCGGCCGAGATTCCGCCCGCGCCGACGAACGCGAAGTCGACGTGATACTGCGCGAGCTGCTGCACCGTGTCGAGGCCGAAGGTCGCGTCTTCGTCGTCCGACAGCTCGCCCCCGAGCAAGCTCACGCGGTTGCCGTTGCGGCGCGCGAGCACCTGTGCGATGCGCCAGTCGTTCGTATACACCGTGAGCTGATGGCGGTCCGCGAGCGAGCGCGCCACGGCGTGCGTCGTCGTGCCCGAATCGATGACCAGCGACGCGCCGTCCGGCACCAGCTCGGCCGCACGCGCACCGATCGCGCGCTTGGCGGCGGCGTTGGCCGCTTCGCGCGCTTCGAGGCTCGGCTCGCGGCGGTCCGCGGCGAGTGCCCCGCCATGCGTCGTCATGATAAGGCCGCGCTCGGCGAGCGCGTTGAGATCTCGCCGGATCGTTTCGCGCGAAACGTTGAGCGCCTGAACAAGTTCGCCCACCGATAACGCGCCGGTCTTCGTCAATTGCGACAGGATGTATTGGTGTCGTTGTTCTGCAAGCATCGCGAATGGCGGCCTGAAAATGGCGCGTGAAAACGAATGTAAGCGCGCGTATTGTATTACGTGCGCACGTTTTAGCCTGTAGGACAATCCTTACATCCGAAGCGGAAGCAACTGACATCTGGCCCGAAAACGAAGCGCCGCTCCCCATCGCCGTGCATCCCTGCTAACCTAAGCGACCTGCCCGCCCTGCTTGCCTCACCCCCGCCCCGTTCATGAGGACTTTGTTTCGTCGGCTGTCGCTGCTCTTTTGCATCCTGCGTTATGGCGCGCGCCTCATTTGGCTTGCGGCGCCGCAGGACCACAAGCTTCATTGGTTTGCGACTCTCATCAAAGGCATGCACGAGGCCAGCGGCGCGCGCGCGAGCCTGCATCGCGCGCTGCCGCAATTGGGCCCGCTTGCGAGCGCGTTCGCGGAGAGCCTCGGCGAGCATCCCGAACTCGCCACGCACACGCTGCACGACGCGATCGACGCCGTCAGCCGTCTCGAAGCGCCGTTGTCTCCCGAGCAATCCGCGCATGCGTTGAAGGGCGCGTTCGGCCGGCCGCTTGCGGAGCTGTTCGCCGAAATCAACCTGGTCCCCGTGCAAAGCGGCTTTGCCGAACAGATCCACGTCGCGCGGCTGGCGGTACCCGAGAACGGCCATACGGAAGTGGTGATCAAACTGTTGCGGATGCAACAAGTTCAGCAGATCGGCGACGAAGCCGCGCTGCTCTGCTGGGCCGCGCGTTTGATCGAGAAGTTTTCGCCGGCCGCGCGCGAACTGAAAGCGCACGCGCTCGCCGAATCGTTCGCGGCCGACATCCTGCGCCGTTTCGATCCTCGCACCGAAGCCGCGAATCTCTCGCAATCGGGCCGTCATTTCGAAGGCGACGCGCGGCTCGTCGTGCCGGACATCATCTGGGATCTCGTCACGCCGAGCACGCTCGTCACGCAGCGCATCGATACGCTCGCCGCCACCGATATCGACGGCCTGCATGCACACCATGTGAACGTCGCGCGGCTCGCGGCGCACATTGTCGAGGTCATCGCACAACAGGCGTTC
>DATGHJ010000542.1:0-2109 GCA_035308085.1 Trinickia sp.
CGTGATCATGGACGTCGATGATATGCGGTTGCTGAATCAAGGTGTCGGCCGTGTGGCCGCCGATCACGTGCTCCGCGAGATGGCTATCCGGATGCGGGCCACCTTCCCGTCCTCGCATTTTGTCGCCCGCGTCAGCGCCGACGAGTTCGCCGTTGCGGTGGTCGACGATCGCAGCCCGCACGCCATTATGGCGGAACTCCGCCAGTTCTTCGAAGCCCCGTTCGATGCCGATGGTTCGCGTGTGTTTATCTCGGTTGCAATGGGGGCGGTGCGCACGACGCGCGCGGGCTCGGCCGACGAGCTCCTGAGAAAGGCCGACATGGCCCTCGACCGCGCTAAGGTCACACCCAGCCGAACGATGGTGTATGCTCCCGACCTCCATACCGGCGAAGCGCCGTCGCTCGTCGGCGAGCTTCACCGTGCGGTAGAACGACACGAATTGGTTCCGTTTTATCAGCCGATCTTTGCGTTTGACGAGCGAATGCGCGTGTGGCGGGTGTCGGGCGCCGAGGCGCTGCTGCGTTGGATTCACCCGGATCGCGGTATCGTGCTGCCCGCGAGTTTTATCGACCTGCTGGAACGCTTGCAGATCGGCGAGCACGTGGGCTGGCGCGTCATGGAGGAGAGCTTGCTGCAGGCCGCCGAGTGGCGGCGCGAGATTCCCGACTTCCGAATCTTCGTGAATCTGTTCACGCGCCAAGTGCTCGAGCGCCGCTGCTCGGAACGCATCGCCGAACTGATCGAACGCACGGGGGCGAGTCCGGATTCGCTGGTCGTTGAGATCAACGAAGGCGTCGTGGCGAGCGATGAGCGCGATGTCTCGGCGCTGGTTTCCAAACTGCGGACATTAGGCGTAAGGACCGCGATCGACGACTTCGGAACCGGCGGCTCGTCGCTCGGCCGCGTTCGCGAGGTGCCGGCCGACATCCTCAAGATCGACCGGTCGTTCGTGAATCAAAGCGAAGTCGACCTCAAGGCAAAAGCCGTCGCAGCGACCGTCGTCCGGCTCGCGCGCGAACTCGGTATGGCGGTAGTAGCCGAGGGCGTAGAGAACACGATGCAGCTCGAAGTGATGCATGAAACCGGATGCGAGTACATGCAGGGGTACGCGCTCGGTCATCCGTTGCCGGCCGACCTGTTTGCGCGCACCTTCCTGCACGTGGACCGCGCGAGTTCGCTGTAGTTAGCTCTGAGCGAAGAGGCGATAGGCGGACAGGTGCCCGTCTTGGCCGACCCGCACGACCAGCGCCATTGTTCCCTTGTCGAACGAGAGCCGGTACGTGTACTCGGCTTTGACGGGGTCACCGTCGACATACGAAATGCCCTTGTAGTTCCCCAGTGAATGGAGCGTGTCGGACAGGCTGCCCACCTCGGCCCGCGACGGCTGCTGCTTGAGCCCGCTATCGAAGTTCGAGATGACGGCGTCGTAGTTGTCTGCGTAGACCGCTTGCGTCGTTGCATCTGCAGCGGCGCGTGCCGACCCGGTACCCTCCGACGTTGCGCATGCTGCCAGCATGGTGCAGCACACGGCTACGATGAGCGCGCGCACGGCTAGATATTTCCCCAGCCGTAGGAAACCGCGGCTACCTGGCTGCCGGGGGCGCTAAAGCCGGACTGCACGTGCAGGGCGGAGAGCTGAGCCCGCTGTTG
Source organism: Trinickia sp. (assembly GCA_035308085.1). Taxonomy (GTDB): domain Bacteria; phylum Pseudomonadota; class Gammaproteobacteria; order Burkholderiales; family Burkholderiaceae; genus Trinickia_A. The sequence goes on from DATGHJ010000542.1 coordinate 1,651, forward strand.
CTCGACGACCTCGTGTTGATACGCGACTTCTTTCTGAAGTTCGCGTGTCACAGCAACCTGTTCGTTGTAAGCGCGCCGCTCTTGTTCGTATGCCGCGTGCTCGTCGTTGTTTTGTTGCTCGAGGTCCGCCTCACGCTGAGCGTCCTCGGCGTACTTCTGGTGCACCTTGCGATTGTGCTGAATGATCATGTAGGCAGCCGCGCCGCCGAGCAACAAGATGTTGCGCGTGCTGGCCGCTCCGTCGGCGTAGACGGGGGCCGGCACCGACGAGGCGACCGACCCCGCGAGAGCGATTGATGCAAGAAAGACCTTGAGTTTCATGCATTTGTGGTTCCCGAGGGTACCGGCGACCAAACGTGCGGACGCCGCGACCCCGACGCGGCGCCCGCTTGGTTTTAGGTTTTCGTGGGCACGCTCGCAGCGTACTCGCGTTCGATTTCGATCGCGCGCGCGAGTGGA
>DATGHJ010000543.1:0-10407 GCA_035308085.1 Trinickia sp.
CGCAACCGAGCGCGATGCCCAGCGCCGACACCACGCCCGCGCCCCGTCCTTGCGCAATGCTCCGGCCAACGATGTAAGCCGTATCCGGCCCCGGCGTCACGTTGAGCAGGAAAACAGCGGCGATAAAAAACGCGAAGTGGACGATGCCGAACATGGCGAGCTTTAAATGGCGTATTGGGAAGCGAAAGGTACAGCCGATTCTAACGCGCGCTGCAACCGCTGCGCGACTTGGCCGATCGGGCTAGGAGACGCCCCCTACGCAGCGCTCATTGCGGCTCGGGCAACCCAAAGCGCTGTCCTGTCGAGAGGGCCGCGCCGGCCAGGAATTCGCGCACCGGCAAGCGCTTGCCACCGGGCTTTTGCAATTGTGTCAGACGCAATGCGCCTTCGCCGCACGCGACGACGACACTGTCTCCAGAAACTTCGACGATCGCGCCGGGCTCGGCCGTGCCGTTGGCGCGCGCTGAGACGGGCTCGGCGGCCCAAATTTTCAACGCGGTACCGTCGCCGAGCGTCGCGACGCCGCCCGGAAACGGATCGAACGCACGAACCTGCCGCGCCAAAACGGCGGCCGGCCTCCGCCAGTCGAGCGCGGCTTCATGCTTGCCGATTTTCTCAGCGTAGGTCACGCCCTCTTCGGGCTGCGGCGTCTCTTGCAACGTGCCGCTCGTCTCCAGTTCGACGAGCGCATCGACGATCAGACGCGCACCTTCCGCCGCGAGCTTGTCGTGCAACGTCGCGGTCGTGTCGCTCGACTCGATCGGCACGCGTCCCACGTTCAACATCGCGCCTGTATCGAGGCCCACGTCCATGCGCATCAGCGTGATGCCGGTTTCGGCGTCGCCGGCCTCAAGCGCGCGATGAATCGGCGCAGCGCCGCGCCAGCGCGGCAGGAGCGAAGCGTGAATGTTGATGCAGCCGTGGGCAGGGATATCGAGCACTTCCTGCGGCAGCAGCAAACCGTACGCGGCGACGACCATCACGTCGTGCGGCGTGGCGCGAAGCTGATTGATCGCTGCGGCGGCTTCAGCCAGATATTTCCCCGCGCGGCGCAACGACGGCGGCTGCGCGACGGCAAGCCCGTGTTCCTGCGCATAGCGTTTGACTGCGCTCGCCTGCAGCTTCATGCCGCGGCCAGCGGGGCGGTCGGGCTGAGTCAGCACAAGCGGCACCGGAAAACCAGCAGTGTGAATCGCGGCTAACGCAGCCGCCGCGAATTCCGGGGTGCCTGCAAAAACGACGCGCAACGTATGGGCCATGGGGATGAACTTCGAATAAACAGCAATGGAACACTGAACCAACAAAACCCGGCGCGCGGCGTTACATCGCGTGCGCCAGCTTTTTCATCTTGGTCTTGATGCGCGTCTGCTTGAGCGGCGACAGATACTCGACGAACACCCGCCCCATCAAGTGATCCATTTCGTGCTGAATGCAGACCGCGAGCAGGCCCTCACAGTCGATCTCGAACGTTTCGCCCTTCTCGTTCAGCGCGCGCACGCGCACTCGCTCGGCGCGCTCGACGCTGTCGTAAATGCCCGGCACCGACAAGCAGCCTTCCTCGTTGATCTTGCGCTCGTCGCTCGACCAGACGATCTCCGGATTGATGAACGCCAAAAGCTGATCGTGCGCCTCCGAGACGTCGATCACGATCACGCGCTCGTGCACGTCGACCTGCGTGGCGGCAAGGCCAATGCCGGGCGCCGCGTACATCGTCTCGCCCATGTCGGCCACGAGTTTGCGGATGCGCTCGTCCACGCGCTCCACCGGTTTCGCGATTTTGTGCAGGCGTTTATCGGGGTAATTGAGGATGCTGAGTAAGGCCATGATCTTGAAAGTGGTCGGATGCTGTCGCGCAAAGCGATACCGTGACGAAAAATGCCGGATACGGCAATAGACCGATCGGTCAGCTTGCGGGCTCGACGCCGCGTCTCGAAGATGTCCGCTGAACCCAGCAGATTCAACTCACCAATTCTGGACGCAGCCACGGACACCCGCGACTTTGCGCGGCGCTGCATTGTATTTCGGATGATGAAAATTTTAGCATGCTGCCTGAACGCCCGCAGGCGGTGCTCGAAGCTCGACCCGCCATGAACACCTTGCCGATGACCGATACCGAACTCGCCGCGTGGCTGCGCCTTGCCACCGCGCACGGACTCGCGCCGGCCGCACTATGCGCGCTTCTCGACGCGTTCGGTTTGCCCGAAGCCGTGCTGGCGACGCCTTTTCGCGCGCTGGCGGCGTGCGTCGGCGACGCCGTTGCGCAAGCCGTGCTCGCAGAGCCGCCTCGCGGCTTTGCGCAGCAGCTCGCCAACACCGCGCATTGGCGCGCGCAGCCCGGCAACGCAATCGTCACGTTGGGCGACCCGGCCTACCCGCCGGCGCTGCTCACGATGCCCGATCCGCCGCCGCTGCTATATGTAAAGGGCCGTATGGAGCTGCTGCACGCAAAGAGCGTGGCGATCGTCGGCAGCCGCAATGCGACGCCGCAGGGGCTCGAAGACACGACTCGCTTCGCGCAAGCCTTGTCAGATGCCGGATTGACCGTCGTTTCCGGTCTCGCGCAGGGCATCGACGGCGCCGCGCACCGCGGCGCGCTGGCCGGGCGCGGCAGCACGATCGCGGTGATCGGCACCGGCGCCGACATCGTCTATCCCGCCAAGCATCACGCGCTCGCCCATCAGATCGCCGCGGAAGGCGTGATTTTGTCGGAATGGCCGCTCGGCACGCCTGCCAGGTCCGCCCATTTTCCGCAGCGCAACCGGCTGATCGCGGGCCTTTCGAGCGGCGTGCTGATTGTCGAGGCCGCGCTGCGGTCCGGTTCGCTGATCACGGCGCGTCTCGCCAACGAGATGGGGCGCGATGTGTTCGCGATTCCCGGTTCGATCCACGCGCCGCTTTCGCGTGGGTGCCACCGGATCATCAAAGAAGGGGCGAAACTCGTCGAAACGGCGGAGGACGTGCTGGAAGAACTTGGCGTCCGGGTGGCGGCGGAAAGCACATTGCCGGCCGCATCGCCTGGAGCGCGGCCAAAGCGCCGAACAACCGCCGCAACGACGGGCGGGCAATCCATACCCGCGCCAACGGAAACGCGAAGCACGCTCCCGCCACCGCTGGATGCCCAAGCCGAGCGCCTGCTCGCGGCGCTAGGCCATTCGCCCGCGACCTTCGACGCCCTCGCGGCCCGAACCGAGATGGAAAATGCGACGTTGCAAAGCACGCTGCTGCAGCTGGAGCTCGCCGGGCGGCTCACGGCGCTGCCGGGCGGACGCTTCGCGCGCATCGAGCGCGGCTAGGCGCAGCGGCGACCGCGCCGCCCCGCGAGAGGCGTGCTACAGTCGCCGCAAGCAGTTCGCACTTCAGAAAAGAACGCAAGGAAACACAATGCCAGCGCTGAATCTCGACACCGACGCAGACCGGATCGCCGAGCGCATCAACGACACCGATACTCTCCTCGTCGCCTGCTTGTGCGCGGAATGGTGCGGCACCTGCCGCGACTACCGCGCGGGCTTCGACCGCCTCGCCGACGCGCACCCGAATGTCTGCTTCGCCTGGATCGACGTCGAAACCCACGCCGATCGCTTCGAGGATCTCGATGTCGAGAACTTCCCGACGATCCTGATCGAAGACGGCATCACCACGCGCTTTTTCGGTACGGTTTTACCGCACTTGTCGATCCTCGAGCGCATGCTGTCCGATCTGACCGCGCTGCCGAACTCCGCGGGCGCGCCGAAACTGCGCCCGGCACTCGCCGCAGTCTGAATCGCGCCCTCGTGCCGCGGCGACCCGCCGTGCCGGCCTGCGAGCCGCACGCGGCGTGCTTGTCAGCTTGCTTGTTTTCAATGTGGCCCGCATTTAACATTGCGCGCGTTTTTAAACAAGCAGAACGCCGTGTGCTATAAAGCGGTCGTTAAAGAGACCAACATCCGGGTTTTGACCCCGAACCACCCACCTCACATCCAGTCATGTCCAAAGCACTGATCATTGCGGAAAAGCCTTCTGTCGCGAACGACATCGCGCGGGCGCTGGGCGGCTTTACCAAACATGACGAGTACTACGAGAGCGACGACTTCGTGCTTTCGTCCGCGGTCGGCCACCTGCTCGAGATCGCCGCCCCCGAGGAATACGAGGTCAAGCGCGGCAAATGGAGCTTCGCGCACCTGCCGGTCATCCCGCCCCACTTCGACCTGAACCCGATCGCCAAAAGCGAATCGCGGCTCAAGGTGCTCACGAAGCTAATGAAGCGCAAGGATGTCGACCGCCTCATCAACGCCTGCGACGCGGGGCGCGAGGGTGAACTGATCTTCCGCCTGATCGCGCAGCACGCGAAGTCGAAGCAGCCGGTGCAGCGCCTGTGGCTGCAGTCGATGACCCCAGCGGCGATCCGCGATGGCTTTGCGCAACTGCGCAGCGACGAGGACATGCAGCCGCTCGCCGATGCCGCGCGCTGCCGTTCGGAAGCGGACTGGCTGGTCGGCATCAACGGCACGCGCGCGATGACCGCCTTCAACAGCAAGGGCGGCGGGTTCTTCCTGACGACAGTTGGCCGCGTTCAGACGCCAACTTTGTCGATCGTCGTCGAACGCGAAGAGAAAATCCGCAAATTCGTGCCGCGCGACTATTGGGAAGTGCGCGCGCAGTTCGTCTGCGCCGGGGGCTTCTACGAGGGCCGCTGGTTCGATCCGAAGTTCAAGAAGGACGAGTTCGATCCGGAAAAACGCGACTCGCGCCTCTGGAGCCAAGCCGCGGCGGAAACCGTGGTGGCCGCGTGCCGCGAACAGATCGGCATTGTCACCGAAGAATCGAAGCCGTCGACCCAGCTCTCACCACTGCTTTTCGACCTGACGAGCCTGCAGCGCGAAGCGAACGGCCGCTTCGGCTTCTCGGCGAAGAACACGCTGGGCCTTGCCCAGGCGCTGTACGAAAAGCACAAGGTGCTCACCTACCCGCGTACCGACGCGCGCGCGCTGCCCGAGGACTACCTCGCCACGGTCAAGAGCACGCTCGACATGCTCAAGGAGAGCAACAACTACCTGCCGTTCGCGAAGCAGGTGCTCGACAAGGGCTGGGTGAAGCCGAACAAGCGCATCTTCGACAACTCGAAGATCAGCGACCACTTCGCGATCATCCCGACGCTGCAGGCGCCGAAGGCGCTGTCGGAACCCGAGCAGAAGCTCTACGACCTCGTCGTGAAGCGCTTCCTCGCGGTGTTCTTCCCGGCCGCCGAATACAAGGTAACGACTCGCATCACCGAAGTCGTAGGCCATCAGTTCAAGACCGAGGGCAAGGTGCTCGTCGAGCCGGGCTGGCTGCAGATCTACGGACGCGAGACGAGCGGCGACGACGCGAACCTCGTGCCGGTCCAGCCGAACGAGAAGGTCAAGACCGACGAGATCGCGGCGCACACGCTGACCACCAAACCGCCTGCCCGCTACAACGAAGCGACGTTGCTGTCGGCGATGGAAGGCGCGGGCAAGCTCGTCGAGGACGACGAATTGCGCGAAGCAATGGCCGCAAAGGGACTGGGCACGCCGGCGACGCGCGCGGCGATCATCGAAGGTCTACTCGGCGAAAAGTACTTGCTGCGCGAAGGCCGCGACCTGATTCCGACGGCAAAGGCGTTCCAGTTGATGACGCTTCTGCGCGGCCTCGGCGTGAAGGAGCTGACCGCGCCGGAACTGACCGGCGAGTGGGAGCACAAGCTCTCGCAGATGGAGCGCGGCAAGCTTCCGCGCGATGCGTTCATGCAGGAGATCGCCCGCATGACGCAGACCATCGTCAAGCGAGCGAAGGAATACGACTCCGACACGATCCCCGGCGACTATGCGACGCTCACCACGCCGTGCCCGAATTGCGGCGGCCAGGTAAAGGAAAACTATCGCCGCTTCGCGTGCACGAAGTGCGAATTCTCAATTTCGAAGATCCCAGGCAGCCGCCAGTTCGAAATCGAGGAAGTCGAAGAGCTGCTGCAGAAGAAGGAAATCGGCCCGCTATCGGGCTTCCGCAGCAAGATGGGCCGGCCGTTCTCGGCCATCCTCAAGCTTGCGTTCGACGACGAGACGAAGAACTACAAGCTTGAATTCGATTTCGGCCAGGATCAAGGCGGCGAAGACGGCGAAGCGCCGGATTTCTCGGAGCAGCAGCCGGTCGGCGCATGTCCGAAGTGCAAGGCCCGCGTGTTCGAGCACGGCATGAGCTACGTCTGCGAGAACTCGGTGGCGAATCCGAAGACCTGCGACTTCCGCTCGGGCAAGGTCATTCTTCAACAGGAGATCGCGCGCGAGCAGATGACAAAACTGCTGGATGAAGGCCGCACCGATTTGCTGACGAACTTCAAGTCGTCCCGCACCGGCCGCAACTTCAAGGCGTTCCTCGTCAAACAGAGCGACGGCAAGATCGGCTTCGAATTCGAGAAGAAGGAACCGTCGGCGAAAACGGCAGCGAAAACTGCGGCGAAAACGGCAGAAGCCGGAGGCGCCGATGCCGAGGAAGCCACCGTTGCCGCCAAGAAAACCGCGGTGAAAGCCGCAGCGAAAACGACGAAGAGCGCTGCCGAGAAACCAGCGGCCAAGACGGCAGCAAGAAAGACGCCGGCGCGAAAAACCGGCTCGTAAAACAGCCAGCCCAAAACAAAAGCGCAGCTTTCGCTGCGCTTTTGTTCACTCTCCGCCGACTTCCTGCACCGTCATTCAGTGCTCGTTAGCATACAGCGGCGAAGGCGCCAGCGTGCGCGTCCGAGTCGATTTCGCCACTTTCGGCGCCAATTCCGCATCGATCAACTCAGGATGCCCATCGGCATCGCCGTGCGCGAACTCTGCCTTGCCCGCGCGCAACTCGGCGGGCGCCGCCGCGGCGGGGCGCACCATACCGCCCTTGATCCACTGCTCGCCGAGCTGGCTGTTGGGCGTCTGGCTGAAATGCTCGACCAGGTGATCGATGAACGTGCGCACCTTCGCGGGCAAATGGCGCCGGCTCGGGTATCCGACGTTGATCTCGACCTGAGGCAAGCGATAGTCGCTGAGCAGCCGTACGAAGCGGCCACGCGTCGTGTCGCTGCCGATCAGGTAGCTCGGCAGGATCGCGATGCCCATGCCGAGCAAAGCGAACTGGCGCAGCATTTCCGTATTGTTCGCGATGATCACGTTCGCCGGACGCACGCGCACTTCGCCATCCGGCCCCGTGAACACGCGCTCGTCGCCCCAGTATTCGGAAGGCAGGCTCAGGCACGGATGCTCGAGCAGATGCTCCGGGCGCGTCGGCACGCCGTGCTTCTCGAGATACGCCGGCGTCGCGCAAACGGTCAGGCAGCCTGTGGTCAGGCGGCGCGTCACGATGCTCGCGCTGCGCATCTGGCGCGCGATCACGATGCCAACGTCGAAACCTTCTTCCACCAGATCAACCTGCCGATCGACCAGTGTCACGTCGGGAACGACCTTCGGATAGCGCTCGGTATAGGTCTGCAGCACGGGCGCCAGGTTATGCAGCCCGAACACGACGGGAGCGACGATGCGCAGCGTGCCAACCGGCTCATGATTGCGCGCGACGACCATCTGCTCGACGTCTTCGAGCTCGTCGAGAATCTGCCGTGCGCGCTCCAGGTAGACCTGACCGGATTCGGTGAGCGAGAGGCTGCGGGTGGTGCGGTTGAGCAGGCGCGTGCCCAGCCGGCCTTCGAGGTCGGCGATGTGGCGGGTGGCGACCGCGTTCGAAATATCCATCGCGCTCGCGGCGCGAGCGAAACTGCCGAGATCCGCCACTTTGACGAACACGCGCATTGACTGCAAATGATCCATTGACAACTCCTGCAGCGGCTTCAGCTTAGGGAAACGTGCGAAGCACAATAAGTAATTGTCCTACGACTGGAGAATCCGTGCAGAGTTGCTCAACGAAGGCAGATTTCTTGTGGATTTTTGTCGATTGTTGGCTTTGGTGCGTGCCGCGAGACCCGATCATTCCTTTTTGAGAAACAATCATCAGGAAATACGGCTATGCGTTCTTGGTAGGAAACACCGAAAAGCGTCGGCGGGTCGATTCAAATTTTCACGGACCGCCGCGAAATTGAAAAAAATCGAATCGCAGCGTTGCATGGAACCCGAGTGACCGCCCGAAGGCGGTCTTTCCAGCAAAGCGTCGACTCGCTTTCCTACAATTCGAGGCGGCTCTCGAGCGCGGCCTTGGTCTGTGTCAGTGCCTCGGGCAACCGGTCGCTCAGCTTATCGAAGAGCTCGTCGTGCAGCGCCAACTCCTTTTTCCACGCCGCATCGTCGACAGAAATCACCTCCTCGAACTGCTCGCGAGTGAAGTCGAGGCCCTGCCAGTCGATGTCCTCGTAGCGCGGCGAAACGCCGAACGCGTGGTCGACACCCACCGCGCGCGACTCGATGCGCCCGATCATCCAGCGCAGCACGCGCATGTTCTCGCCGAAGCCGGGCCAGACAAACTTGCCGTCCGCAGCCTTGCGGAACCAGTTCACGCAGAATATCTTCGGCAGCTTCGCGCCGAGCCCCTCGAGCTTGCTGCCGAGGCTCAGCCAGTGCCCGAAGTAGTCGCTCATGTTGTAGCCGCAAAACGGCAGCATCGCGAACGGATCGCGGCGCACGACGCCTTGCTGGCCCGCCGCCGCGGCCGTCGTCTCCGAGCCCATCGTCGCCGCCATGTAGACACCTTCGACCCAGCTGCGCGCCTCAGTCACGAGCGGCACCGTGGTGGAGCGGCGTCCGCCGAAGATGAACGCGTCGATCGCGACGCCGGCCGGGTTCTCCCAATCGGCGTCGATCGACGGACATTGCGACGCCGGCGCCGTAAAGCGCGCGTTCGGGTGGGACGCCTTGCGGCCGGTTTCCTTCGCGATCTCCGGCGTCCAGTCCTTGCCCTGCCAATCGATGACGTGCGCGGGCGCTTCGCTGGTCATGCCTTCCCACCAGACGTCGCCGTCGTCGGTCAGCGCGACGTTCGTAAAGATTACGTTGCCTTTCAGCGTCGCCATCGCGTTGAAGTTGGTCTTTTCGCTCGTGCCCGGCGCGACGCCGAAGTAGCCGGCCTCCGGGTTGATCGCGTACAGACGGCCATCCTTGCCGGGCTTGATCCACGCGATGTCGTCGCCGATCGTCGAGATCGACCAGCCGCGCATGCCTTGCGGCGGAATCAGCATCGCGAAGTTGGTCTTGCCGCACGCCGACGGGAACGCCGCGGCAACGTGATACTTGCGGCCCTCCGGCGATGTCACGCCGAGAATCAGCATGTGCTCGGCGAGCCAGCCCTCGGCGCGGCCCATCGTCGACGCGATGCGCAGCGCGAAGCATTTCTTGCCAAGCAGCGCGTTGCCGCCATAGCCCGAGCCGAAGCTCCAGATTTCGCGCGACTCGGGGAAGTGGACGATGTATTTCGTGTCGTTGCACGGCCAGCTCACATCGGCTTGGCCCTCGGCGAGCGGCGCGCCGACCGAATGCACACACGGGACGAACGCGCCGTCGACGCCGAGCACGTCATAGACCTTGCGGCCCATGCGCGTCATGATCCGCATGTTCGTGACGACGTAAGGGCTGTCGGTCAGCTCGATGCCGATGTGCGCGATCGGCGAGCCGAGCGGGCCCATCGAAAACGGCACGACGTACATCGTGCGGCCGCGCATCGAACCGTCGAACAGGCCATTGAGCGTCGTACGCATTTGCTCGGGCTCGGTCCAGTTGTTGGTCGGCCCCGCGTCTTCGCGATGTTGCGAGCAGATGAACGTGCGATCTTCGACACGCGCGACATCCGACGGATCGGACCACGCGAGATAAGAGTTCGGCCGCTTCTCCGGGTTGAGCTTTTTCAACGTACCGGCTGCAACCATTTGTGCGCACAGGCGGTCGTATTCCTCCTGCGAGCCGTCACACCAGACGACGCGCTCGGGTTTCGTCAACGCAGCGATGCGTTGAACCCAATCGATCAGCCGGCGATGCTTGATGTAGGCAGGCGCTTCAAGTGTGGATTGGCCTCCAAAGGCGAGATGATTCATCGAGCTGTCTCCGTTTTGTGATTGTGAAAAGAGAAACGGTAGGCGCTCGCTGACGCTGCGGGCGAGAGGCGCGTTTGGCGCATTGGCACAACACCGGGGAAACCCCTGTGCGTGCCGATTTGCATGACGTCAGGAGCCATTCAGCTTGCCGACGGCAACCATTGTTTCGCATGGCTTGCGTCGTAACGCAACAAGCTGTTAAAAAGTGAGAGTCCTGTCTATCCACAGTAATGAGCATCGTGATGACTGGCGTCGCATCGCTCATGCCAGCTTGTGCTTTACACCACAGGTTGGAGCGTCAAGGATATCACTCCATTTCGAGCGCACATCGTGCGCTGCAAAACATACCTGTTTATGAAGATTGCCATTCTCGACGACTATCAGGACGCGGTACGCAAGCTCGATTGCTT
>DATGHJ010000544.1:0-3137 GCA_035308085.1 Trinickia sp.
CTGGTTCGCGGTCGACGGCAGGTAGGGTCGGCGCTACGCCGGCGCGCAGTGCTCGGGTGCAGAGCTTGAGCGCGCCGTCCGCTGCATGAAACGCTTGCAGATAGTCGTGCATGTTGGCGGCGCGACGGATATTTGCGGTCGACGTTTCGAGCCACGCCGCCGAGGTCGCCAGCATCATCGAAGAAATCGTCAGGACGATCGGTAGCACGGCGCTCATGACGATGGCACCGGTTCGTTATTGCGCACCGCGACCCTGCGCCAGAACGCCTGCCGCGCGTGCCTGTCGGCGGCGAGCACCGTTGCGCCATCGCAATCGACATACCGCACGCGCCGTTGTGTCAGCGCGCCGCGCGCGAGCACGCAGACGTCCACCGCGACGACGGTGCTCCATTGGTGAGCCGCGACGAGGTTTGCGGCGACCGGCGTCGCCGTCCCTCGAAGCCAATACGTGAAGCGCAACCGCTCGATGCCCTCGACGAGCGGTTGCCCGACGCCAGCCCTGCCGTTGCCCTCGCAATAGAGCTCCGGCTCACCGGTGGACCCGCTGATCCGGGCGTAATAGCGATTGACGATCGGCTCGGCGGCGCCGGCAGACCCCACGCCTTGCCCTAGACAGTCAGTTGCGTGCCCCGCCGTGGTCGGCCATGTCGACACCGCGTCGCCGATATAGCGCACGACGATCCCGTCGGACCGGCTTGCGAGCGGCTCGCAGTCCGGCGCGCTGCCCGCGCCCACTGGCCGGGAACCGGAACAGCCGAAGAGCGCCGGGATGATTGCCGGACTGTCCGGCGATGCAGGCGAGCCGCTCGGAAACGCGTCGATCGGCACGAAGCCGGCCATTTGCACTTGCTGGCCGATCAGCATCAACGCGGTCATGCCGGCCTCCCGCATCGACGCCGCATCAGCCGCCTGAGTAAACGCCTGACGCTGCGACCGATAGAGCGATACGGCGCCCCCCGTCACAACCAGCCCCAGCATCACCGCGATCATCAATTCGAGCAGCGTATGGCCGCGTTGCCGATTCGCGCACGCTTGGATGCCGTTCATGTCGTGCATAGGTGCGTCATCGGACGAACGCGATCGACGCGCACGAGATGTTCGCGAAAGCGGCCGCCGCCACTTCACCACAGCCCGCCGGCCGATGGGCCGACCCTCGTGCATCGTGCCACCAGGCCGCCCAGCCCACCATCGACAGAGCAAGGCCGCCGCCCTGCTCACGGATGCTCAGATCGACACTCGGCAACATCTTCGAGGCTTGCGCCCGCCATTGCTCCAGCGCCATGGCCTCCGACGTCGTACCGCGCGCCGCTTCGGCCAACGAGTCCGCAATCAGCGCGGCGCGCTCGTGCATCGCCGCCTCGGTGTGACCACGCGCCAGCGACAACTGCACCGAAATCACGCCAAGCGAGCTCACTGCCATCAGCGCGACCGCAACCAACACTTCGAGCAGCGTTGCGCCGTGCCCTTTACGCCGCGACCGCGCTTTCATGCCGCGCTCCCGCAACGGCCTTCGGTGAGCCGGGCGCGCCCGCCCGCGGCGATGCGGATACAGCGTCGCCAGGCGTCGCCGCGCGTGCTGGCTCCGACATCGCGCGGCGCCACCTCGAGACTCCGGAAGCCGCCGATCACCTGTCCTGCAGGCGGAGTAAAAGCGATCTCAGCAGCGCTTCCCTTGATGGCAACCGCTGCCATGCGCGGCTGCATGCGCAACACGGAAGGCGCGACACGCGCGTCGGCCACCACCGCCCACCCGCACGACCAATCGAGCGCACCGTCCTCGCATGGAGTTCGCGCCGCTAGACAACGGCGCGCCTCATCGATCCGGCAAAGCGTGACGCGCACGCCGCGCCGGATCGCTTCGCTGCGCGCATACGTCAAACTGGAAACGAGCACCCTTGCCCGCGCATCGACTTGATCCCGCATTCGCCAGGCAATGAAAGACGGCATCGCCATCACGGCGAAAAGCGCAACGAGCATGGCCACGATTGACAATTCCACGAGCGTGAAACCCTTGCAGCAGCTCCAACGCGGCCCTGCTCTCGACACGAATTTGCTTTGCATTCCAAACTTTCCCGACTGTCCGAACACGACAAATCTAGCGCCAACGCCGGGACGCCACAATCGGCCATTCGGCCTAGTGACGCGCGAGCGCGATCACACGCAAGAATTGAGTGTCATAGCGAAAAAGCAGGCAGGGAATGCGATGAAGCGATATGAAGAATCAGCGCTTGCGCGACGATTTGGCTGGCGCAGCGGCGCGGCGGGCCTCTTCGATGATGTCGGCGAACTCCGAGACATCTTCGAATTGCCGGTAGACAGAAGCAAATCGCACGTAGGCGATGGTATCGAGCTGACGCAACTCGCTCATCACGAGTTCACCGAGGCGGTCGCTCTTGACCTCGCGCTCGCCGCTGCCAAGCAGCTGGTACTCGATGCGGGCGACCGCCGCGTCGATCGCATCGGCTGCCACCGGGCGCTTTCTCAGCGCCAGTTGCATGCTCGCGGCGATCTTGCGGCGGTCGAATTCGGTGCGGCTGCCGTCCTTCTTGACGACCGCCGGCAATGCCAGCTCAACCCGCTCGTACGTCGTAAAACGTTTGTCGCAGGCCGAACAGCGGCGGCGCCGCCGAATCGCGGCGCCGTCCTCGGATACGCGCGAATCCACCACTTGCGTATCGTCATGCCGGCAGAAGGGGCAGCGCATAGGCGATCAGCGGTAGACCGGGAAACGCTTCGTCAGCTCGGCGACTTGCGCGCGCACGCGTTCGATCGTGGCGGCGTCTTCCGGGTTGTCGAGCACGTCGGCGATCAGGTTGCCCACTTGCTCGGCTTCCTTCACGCCGAAGCCGCGCGTCGTCATCGCCGGCGAACCGAGACGAATGCCGCTCGTCACGAACGGCTTTTCCGGATCATTCGGAATCGCGTTCTTGTTCACGGTGATGTGCGCCGCGCCGAGCGCCGCTTCCGCCGCCTTGCCCGTGATGTGCTTCGCGCGCAGGTCGACGAGCATCACGTGGCTTTCAGTGCGGCCCGATACGATGCGCAGGCCGCGCTTCACGAGCGTTTCCGCCAGCACACGGGCGTTGTCGACGACTTGCTGCTGATACGCCTTGAATTCAGGCGCCAGCGCTTCCTTG
>DATGHJ010000545.1:0-4787 GCA_035308085.1 Trinickia sp.
GCGCAACGGTGTGTTTGGCGGCGATAAGATGTGCCAACGCCGCGCCGCGATAGGCGGCGCTCGACGTCGAGACGCTCGAGGCAAATGTCACAGCACGGCGCAGCGGACTGCGTGTTTGTGCATTTACCTGGGATCGCACGATTTGCGTTGTTCGTCGAGGAACGCGCGAACATGCTCAGGCAGTTCGGCACCCAGAAATTCAACGCCTACCGGTTCCGGATCCGGGCTCATCACCTTATCGGGTGTCGGAACTTTCATCGGTTTGGCATCCATGATGTTTCTCCTAGTAGAACCAATTATCTGCTGCGGTCCTTGACGCACACCAGCTTGTAATCGTTTCGGTGCTGCTTTGTTGCTTTAACGGCACACAGCCGGACTTTTTCAAGATGCGTCAATAAAATGAATAGTTCCCATCGATTGCCTTGCATTTTGCTGACCGTTTTAGGTGGCGCTTGCTATACTGCGGCCGCTTAAATCTAAGAAATGCAATGAAAAGGTCGACTCGATGGATCGGGCTTGTATGGCTGGCGCTGGTACTGAACGTACTGTCGCCGGTCATTGGCTATGCGTGCCAGATGGCGGCGCACGGCCCGATCACGCTCGAGTTGTGCGGCGCACCGGGCTCGCATCACGCCGCAGCCGACCTCGACCATGGCGATGACGCGCAACCTCGGCACGCCTTTGTCCCGCATTGCGTCTACTGTCCCGGCTTCGCAGCAAATTTCACGCTCGGCGGCAGCCTGCCGGTTCTGCCCGACGCTACGCTTCCGGTCTCGTTCGCGCGCGCCGTCGAGCCGCCAGTCGTCTTCGTGCGGCGTATTGCGCGCATCGCGCAACCTCGCGCCCCTCCTGAAACCCCGCTGATCTAGTTGTGCCGTCGTCCATGTGCCGCTCGTCGCGAGCCGGCATGGGGACTCGTGCCCCCGTGCGTCCGCTCACTCGCTCGCGCGCCGATCGTGCATCGACCGGCGCCGGCTGCGTTCGCACTCTGGCTAACCCGATCACACGTTTCAGACTCTCATGCGCATCGTTGCTGCTGCGCTGTCGCCACGCCGATGTCTTTGCATCGCGTGCGCGATCGCGTTCACTATCCAACCCGCTTGGGCGGAGCAGACCGCCCCCGATTCACAAGCCGACTCCAAGTTAACGACGCAATCCCCCGAATCGTTGACTCCGACGCACACGCTGCAGACCATCAGCGTGAGCGCTTCGCGTCCCGCGTTCGCTCCGAATACCCCGGGCGTCGTCGAACGGATTCAGCGCGAGCAGATCGACTCGCATAACGTCGTCACGACCGAAGACGCGCTCAAATACGCGCCGAGCCTGATGGTGCGCAAGCGCTTCACAGGCGACCGCAACGCGCCGTTCGCCGGGCGCGACTTCAACGAACTGCAAAGCGCGCGCGGCCTGGTCTATGCCGACGGTCTGCTGCTATCGAATCTGCTTGGCTCGAGCTATTCGTATCCGCCCCGCTGGTCGCTGATCGCGCCCGACGATATCGCTCAGATCGAAGTCCTCTACGGACCCTTCTCGGCGCTCTACCCGGGCAACTCGATCGGCTCGACCGTGCAGATCACGACGAGAAAGCCGATCAAGCTCGAAGCCTCGCTCGACACCCAGCTTTTCACACAGCGCTATCACGATCCGTACGGTTTCGCGCAGAGCTTCGGCGGCAACCACGAGTCGGCGCACATTGCCGATCGGATTGGGCGGTTCTGGTACTCGTTGTCGCTCGACCGGCTCGAGAACAGCAGTCAGCCGCTGCAATACGCGGCCGCGACTCCCGGGTCCAACGCGAAGCTCGGGGCCGCCGTGCCGGTGACGGGCGCGGCCACCGATATCGGGCCGAACGGCCAGCCGCGTGTGATCGTCGGCGCCCAATCGATGGAGCACACCGAGCAGTGGAACGAGAGCGTGCGCATGGGCTACGCGTTTACGGACCACGTCGACGCGATGTTCACGCTCGGGCACTGGGAGAACCGCTACGGGACTCACGGCCAGACGTTCCTGTACGACGCGAACGGTAACCCGGTGTACGGCGGCAACGTCGTGATCAACGGGCAGAACTACAACCTTTCGCCGACCGCGTTCGCGCCGCAGAACGGCAAGCAGGAGAACTGGCTCTACGGGCTCGGTCTCAACGCGAAGCTCGATTCGGGCTGGCGTCTGTCGAGCACGCTGTCGGCGTACAACGTGTCGCAGGACGTCCTGCGTGCCGCGACGAGCGCGCCGCCCGCCGCGAACGAGGGCGGTCCGGGCACGATCTTCTTCGGCGACGGCACCGGCTGGCAGACCGCGGACGTGAAGGCCGAGTCGCCGTCGTTCGCCGGGCACGCGCTCACGTTCGGCTACCACTTCGACATCTATTTCCTGCGCAACCGGACCTACAACACGCCGGACTGGCTGGACGGCGGGCATGCCGCGATCGCGAGCAGCTACAACGGCAACACGCGCACGCAGGCGCTCTACGGCCAGGACGCCTGGCGTTTCGCGCCCGGCTGGCTCGCGACGCTCGGCCTGCGCTACGAGCAATGGAATGCCTACGGCGGTTCGCTCGGTAATGCGACTTCGACGTTCGGCTACGCCGATCGCAGCGCGAATGCGCTGTCGCCGAAGGCGGCGGTCCAATGGCAGGCGACCGACGACTGGCTGTTCCGTCTGTCGTTCGCGACCGGCACGCGTTTCCCGACCGTCAGCGAGTTGTTCCAGGGCACGATCTCGAACAACGCGATCGTCAACAACAACCCGAACCTGCAGCCGGAAAAGGCAATCGACTGGGACTTCACCGCGCAGCGCGACGTCGGCGTGGGCGTGGTGCGCGCGAGCGTGTTTCAGAGCGATCTGCGCAATTCGATCTACAGCCAGACGACGGTGGACGGCGCGTCCACGTTCACGAACATCTCCAACGTGGACCGCGTGCGCGTGCGCGGCGTCGAGCTCGCGTTTTCGGGGCAGAACGTGCTGTTGCCCGGCTTCGACCTCGATGCGAACGTATCGGCGGCGAGCGCGCGCACGCTCGCCGACGCGGCGAATCCCGCGTACGTCGGCCAGCGGTTTCCGCGGATTCCCGTCGTGCGCCTGAACGTGCTCGCGGCTTACCACTTCAACGAGCGCCTGCTCGGCAGCGTCGGCCTGCGCTATTCGGGGCGCCAGTACAACACGCTCGATAACAGCGACATCAATCCGGACGTGTATGGCGGCACGAGCTCGTTTGCGTTGGTCGACCTGAAGGCGCGCTACCAACTCGATCGCCACACGGTCGCATCGGTCGGCGTCGACAACGTCACCGACTGTCGCGCTTATGTCTTCCACCCGTATCCGGGCCGCACCTTCTATGGAGAACTCAAATGGTCGCTCTAAGACAATTCGTCGCGGCAGTGCTCGCGTGTGTCTCGATCGCGGCGTTCGCGCAGCAGGGCGAGAAAGCAACGGCGAGCGCGGGAGCATCGGGCCCGCACGCGTCGCACGCGTCGCACGCCGCGCACATGGGCGGCATGGACAGGTCCGGCGCCCATGCCGCTTCGCAGGCGGCGAAGGCGCCGCTTGCGACCGGCGCCGCGTTCGACGCACATCATCGCTTGTGGGCCGCGTGGGTCGAAGGGCAGCACGTCGTCGTCGCGCATTCGGATGACAAAGGGCGCACGCTGTCGGCGCCGGTCGTCGTCAATGCGATGCCCGAGCCGATCTACACGAGCTCCGAGAACCGCCCGAAGGTGGCCGCAAGCCCGGATGCGCGCACGATTTACGTCACGTGGTCGATGCCGCTCGACGCACCTTACACCGGCATGGTCCGCTTCTCGCGCTCGACGGACGGCGGCGCGACCTGGTCGGTGCCGGTCACGGTGCACGGCGACCGGCAGCCGATCACACACCGCTTCGATGCGCTGATCGTCGATCCGAAGGGGCGCGTGTTCGTCGCGTGGATCGACAAGCGCGACCTCGTCGCCGCGACGAAGGCCGGCCGCAGCTACGTCGGCGCCGCGGTGTATTACGCCGTGTCGAGCGACGGTGGCCGGACCTTCGCGCCGGAGCGCAAAGTCGCCGATCAGACCTGCGAGTGCTGTCAGATCGCGCTCGCGATCGACGGAGAAGGGCGCGTGGAGGCGCTGTGGCGCAACGTGTTCACGGGACAGATTCGCGACCACGCGCTTGCCGTCCTGCCGGCCGCTGTGAGGGAGCCGGTGACGCCGATCCGCGCGACGTTCTCGAACTGGCATGTCGAAGCCTGCCCGCACCAGGGGCCGGTGCTCGCGATCGCGCCGGATGGCGTGCGGCACATGGTGTGGTTCGGCGCCGTCGACGACAAGGCCGACGTGTACTACTCGCGGCTCGATCGCGACGGCAAGCCGCTCGGCAAGCCCTGGCCGATCGGCTCGGGTGCCGGCGCGGACCAGGCGCCGAATGCGATGGCGTCGCACGCGACGCTGATCGCCGAAGACGGCAAGCTGTGGCTCGCGTGGAAGTCGTTCGAAGACGACACGATGCGCCTCATGATTCGCAGCTCCGATGACGGCGGCGCGCACTGGTCCGCGCCGAAAGTGCTTGCACAAACGGCGGAGGGCAGCGACAACCCGCAGTTGCTCGCGGATGACGGCCACGTCTACGTCTCGTGGCGTACCCAGGACGATGGCTACAGGCTGCTGCCGGTGGAGGAGGCGAAATGAAGCGTCTGCATGGGTGGATAGCCGGGCTGGCGCTATGTGCGATGTTCGGGCCGTTTGGTGCGCTCCGAGCGTCGGCGGGCCCCGCCGCGCACGTCGCGCGGTTGCAGCCGCTCGCGGCCGCCG
>DATGHJ010000546.1:0-7243 GCA_035308085.1 Trinickia sp.
GCTGCACGCAAGCGCAAGCGCAGGCGCCGGCACGCCGTTGCCCTTGCGCACGCTCGAGCTCGTTGCGCGCGACAAAGCCTGCGAGCATCCCGACAAGTCCTGCCACGGCGATTCGTGCCCGCTCGCGCGCGGCTTCTACGATCGTCTCCCTGACGCGCGCGGCGCAGCGCTCGCCGGCGCGCGGCTCGATCGCGAGGCAGTGCGCGCCGCCGCCCTCGCGCATGACGTCTGCCCGTACTACCTCGCGCAGGAACTCGCGCGCTGGAGCGACGTGGTCGTCGGCGACTACAACTACTTCTACGACAGCAGCGCACTGCTCTTCGCGCTCACGCGGTTGAATCAATGGCGCGTCGCGGTGCTGGTCGACGAAGCGCACAACCTGCTCGAACGCGCGCGCATGATGTACACGGCGTCGCTCGAACAAAACGACTTCCGCGCCGCGCGCAAGAGCGCGCCGGAAACGCTGAAGAAGCCGCTCGAACGGCTGCAGCGCGAATGGAACGCCTTGAATCGCGCTCAAGACGACGCGTACCAAGTGCTTGCGGAAGTGCCCGCGCGGTTGCTGTCGGCGGCCCAGAATCTGATCGGCGCGGTCACGGATCAGCTCGTCGAGGCGCCGCTATCGATCGACGACTCGCTGCTGCGCGTGTTCTTCGACGCGATGCACTTCGTCGCCCTTGCCGAGCAGTTCGGCGAACACTCGATCTTCGATGTCACGCGCGACGAGAGCGCACGCGCAACACGCGCCCAAACCGCCTCGACGCTGTGCGTGCGGAACGTCATTCCGGCGCCGTACCTCGCTCCTCGCTACGACGCCGCGCACACGACCGTGATGTTTTCCGGGACGCTGCACCCATCGCACTTCTACCGCGACACGCTCGGCTTGCCGGACGCGACGAATTGGCTAGCGGTCGACGGGCCGTTTCACGCACGGCAATTGAAAGTGCACGTGGCCGCTCACGTTTCGACGCGCTGGCGCGACCGCGAGCGTTCGCTCGCGCCGATCGTCGAGCTGATCGCGCAACAGTACGCCGCGCAGCCCGGCAACTATCTCGGCTTTCTGAGCAGCTTCGACTATCTCGAGCGCGTCGCGGCATTGTTGCGCGAGCGCCATCCCACGCTGCCGATCTGGACGCAAGCGCCCGGCATGGACGAAGCCGCGCGCGACGCCTTCCTCGCGCGCTTTCGCGACACGCGCCGCGGCATCGGCTTCGCCGTGCTGGGAGGCGCGTTTTCCGAGGGCGTCGATCTCGTCGGCGAGCAGTTGATCGGCGCGTTCATCGCCACGCTCGGCTTGCCGCAGCTGAACGCCGTCAATGAGCAGATGCGCCGCACGATGGAGGCGAAGTTCGGCAACGGCTACGATTACGTGTACCTGTACCCTGGCCTGCAGAAAGTCGTGCAGGCAGCGGGGCGCGTGATTCGCACCGAACACGATACGGGCGTCGTGCATCTGATCGACGACCGCTACCGGCGCCCCGAAGTCCGCCGGCTGTTGCCGGGCTGGTGGCAATTGCCCTGAGAGGGATGAGGTGCGTGAACCTGGCTGCCCCGGCTCACCATGAGCACCCATGCCTCGCGCTCCCGAAAAGCCTCACCTTAAGCTGGTCACGTGCTCAGCACGTATTTGCAAAACCGCATTGCGCCGGCATGGTGCATCTATAAATAGTGCGGTTATTCGCGCACGTTCGTCTTTGCAATTTCTGCCGCAAAGCGATTGCAATGGCCGACAAAATTTCAAAAATCGAAAGCTGTTTATCGGCGTTCGTCAATTAGTGTCAATCGGGTTATGGGTTAACGCGACAATCGCCTATAAAACTATGCACACTCCCTGCTCCACACGATCTTGCATAACGGCCGCGATAATTCCAATCAGTAAATACAGCGGTGCGTCGGTTTCGCAACATGTGGTGAAAGTCACACAAGCCAAGTCTAGATTTTGATAGCCTTAATCGAGCTGATGTTCCAGACCGGTTGCCGAGCGAGTACGGTACGAAACCGTTTTCACATCAGAGCAAGAGCATCTGCGTACAGGAGGGCTTCATCATGCTGCGGTGGATCGCAAATTGGGCATCAAATCACGCGCCAACTCCCGAGAAGCAAGCGGAACGAGCGTTGAACGAACTGCGCATGGAACTGTTTCAGGCCGAGCAGCGCGTCCTCGACGCACAGATGCACGCGGATTACTACCGCGCCCGCTTGACCTTCCTCGAAGAAGTCACGAAGAAAGGCATCGAGCAGGTGTCCGATCAGCGCAAGGGAACGCAAGAGACTTCCCAAGCGTTGCGGCCCGGCGTGAAGCTCGCGGCGGCGCAGTAGTCGACGCAGTTGCCGACGCAGTTGCCAACTGCGTTGCCAAATAAGGCAAGCCAGTGAGATCGTTGCACCGTTGCGCGATTTCGTGGCTGCACGATGTTATCGGCGCACGCCGAACGCAGCACGGTCATCACGTGCTGCGTTCGGCGTGCGCGTCAACACATCCATCCCATTGTTGAGAACTGCATAACGACAGTGTGCCGCGCTGGGGCTGCGTTCGCGCCAAACCATCGCGTTGCCGAATCGCAAAGCCGCCAAAGCCTCATCTCTCAGCACACTCCCGAAAACGCTCACCTTTCGCTCCGCGTGGCGACGCATATCGATTCGCGGCACATGCTTTGGTGCCTGAAAACAAGGGGTATTTCGTTTTCCGTTGCCAAGCGGAAGCGCTGCGAAACGTGGCTCCCGAATAGCCTCACCTTTCGCACGGTTCCCGCGGTTCAAGGCGCGCATCGCTCGCTCGACTACACCCGCGCCGCGCTGCGCCGCCGTGTGCGGCGGTAGTGATCGAACAGCACGGCGAGCAGCAGGATGCCGCCACGAATCAGGTACTGATAGAAGGTCGGCACGTTCATGAGGCTCATGGCGTCCTGCACCGAGCCCATGATCAGCACGCCCACCAGCACGCCCGAGATGGTCGCCACGCCGCCCGTCAGCGACACGCCGCCGAGCACACACGCCGAAATCACGCCGAGTTCGAGGCCGACCGACGTCTTCGGATCGCCCAAGCTCATCCGCGACGCGAGCATCACGCCGGCAAAGCCGGTCACGAGCCCCTGCAGCACGAACACGGCGATCTTGATGCGCGTCACAGGCAGCCCCGCGAGCCGTGCCGCGTCGCTATTGCCGCCCACCGCGAGCACGTTCTTGCCGAACACGGTCTTCCTGAGCAGGAAGCCGAACACCACGAAGCCGACGATGTTGCTCCAGATCGGATACGAAATGCCGAGGAACGAGCCGCCGCCGAGATCGAAGAAGCGCTCTTCGGTAATCATCACCGCGTCGCCGTTCGAAACGATGAACGCGAGGCCGCGCACGACTTCCATCATCGCTAGCGTAACGATCAAGGAGTTGATGCGATAGCGGCCGACGAGCACGCCGTTGACGAGTCCAACCGCGCCTCCCGCCAGGATGCCGCCCGCGACGCCGAGCCACACGCTGTGCGTGGCCGTGATCAGCATCGATGCCACGACGCCCGACAGCGCCACGATCGACGCCACCGACAGATCGACCTCGCCGAGCGCAAGCACGAACATCATCGTCACGGCGATCGAGCCGATCAGCGTGACCGAAAGCAGCAGGCCCTGCAAATTGCGGCTCGTCAGGAAGTCGGGGACGGCGAACGACAGGATCGCGAACAGGATCACGAACACCATGACGATGCCGGACTTGTTCATGACGCGCCACGCCTTCGCCGCATGGGAGGCGGAGCCGGGCTGCCCGGACTGCGCGGATTTCGGAAGGGATTGAGGTTGTTGCATGGTTTCTCTCATTCGTTGCGGTACGTCATGTGCAGCGGTCTTCGTCGAATTACTGCGGCAAAGCCAGCTTGATCAGCTGATCCGGCGTGGCCTCGGCCTTCGGCAGATCGCCGACGATCCGGCCTTCCTTCATCACGAGCACGCGGTCGGCAACGCCGATCACCTCGGCGAGATCGCTCGATACCATCAGCACCGTGCGCCCCGCCTCGGCCAAGCCGTAGAGCAGCTCGTAGATCTGCGCGCGGGCGCCGACGTCGATGCCGCGCGTCGGTTCATCCATGACGAAGACGTCGATCTGTTCCGCGAGCCAGCGCGAGAGGATCACCTTCTGCTGGTTGCCGCCCGACAGCGTGCCGATCGCCGTGTTGCCGCCGCGCGTCTTGATCGACAGCTTCGCGACGTATTCGTCGGTCAGCTCGCGTTCGCGACGTCCGTTCAGCAGAAAGCGCGCGACGCTGAAATGGCGGCGTGCGCTGATGTTGAGGTTGTCCGCGACCGACGCGATCGCGACGATGCCGTCCTGCTTGCGGTCTTCCGGGCACATCGCAATGCCGGCGCGCACCGCGTCGCGCGGCGTGCCGAAGTTCACGCGGCGTCCGTCGAGTTCGACATGCCCCGCGCTCGGACGCACCGCGCCGCAGATCAGCTTCATCAGCTCGGAACGCCCCGCGCCGACGAGCCCGAAGAAGCCGACGATCTCGCCGCGGCGCGCGCTGAACGTTGCCGGCTCCGACAAGCCCGGCCCCATCAGCGCCAACGCTGCAATCCGCACGTCGCCGGGCGTGCGCGGGCGATAGTTGTACACGTCGCTGATCGAGCGCCCGACCATGCAACTGATCAGGCGATCGCGCTCGAGTCCCTCGACCGTTTCGAACGTCTCGATCGAGCGTCCGTCGCGAAACACCGTGACGCGATCACACAGCTCGTAGACCTCGTCCATCCGATGCGTCACATAGATGATCGCGCGGCCTTCGGCGCGCAACGCGTTGATGATCTCGAACAGCTGCTTCGTCTCGCGCGACGAGAGCGAGCTGGTCGGCTCGTCGAAGGCGATCACGCGCGCGTCGCGCATCAGCGCCTTGCCGATTTCGATCATCTGGCGCTGGCCGATCGACAGGTCCTTGACCTGCGCGTTCGGATCGATGCGCTCGCCAAGACGCGCGAGCGTGGCCATGGCCCGCTCGACGAGCGAGCGCTCGTCGAGCACGCCGAAGCGGCTCGGCAACTGCCCGAGCATCAGGTTCTCCGCCACCGTCAGCTCGGGCACCAGGTGCAGCTCCTGGTAGATGATCGCGATGCCGGCATCGATCGCCGCCTTGGTGTTCGCGAAGCGCCGCTCGACGCCGGCGAGGCGCAGCGCGCCCGCCTGCGGATCGTTGACGCCCGAGAGCACCTTGAGCAGCGTCGACTTGCCCGCGCCGTTCTCGCCCATGAGGCCATGCACTTCGCCCGCGCGCACCTCGAACGACACGCGGTCGAGCGCGAGCACCCCCGGGAAGCTGACGGTGATGCCGTCGAGCTGCAGATAAGGGCGCCCGGCGTCGTGACGCGTTGGGTTCGGCGCGGCTTCGGCGATTTCGTTCGCGTCACGCATGCTGGTTCAGATCCCGAGTTCGTCGCGCACTTGCTTCCAGTTGTCGCGCGTCATCAACTTGCCCGTGGTCTGCGTATCGGCCGGCGGTTGCTTGCCCGTCTTGATCCAGTCGACCAGGTTCTCGGTGCTCTGCTTGCCGTGGTTCGTCGAGCTGACCGCGATCGTGCCGTAGAAGCCCGTAGGCTCCTTGCGCTGCAGCTCGGCGAACGCTTCGCCCGCGCCGTTGATGCCGACGCCGATCACGTCGGCGGACGGAATGTGCAGTTGCTCCGAGGCGCGCACGCCGCCGATCACCGTTTCTTCGTTCAGCGCGAAGATCACCCACTTCTTGATGTTCGGGTGCTTGGCGAACACCGGCGAGGCCGCGTTGAAGCCGCCTTCGTCGTCGGTCGTCTTTTGTGGCGCGTCGAAGATGTTGTCCTTCTTGAAGCCGTTCGCGAGCAGCGTCTGCGTGGCGCCGTCCGTGCGCAGCTTGGCCGTCGGCAGCTCGTAGTCGGAGATGCGCACGGCGCCCACTTCATCGGGGTTCCAGCCGCGGCGCTTCATCTCGTCGGAGATCGCCTGCCCGACCTGGTTGCCGATCTTGAACGCCGACATGCCGAGGTGCGGCACGTCGGCAAGCGGCTTACCCGACGAATCGACGAGCTGATCGTCCACGGTCACGAACTTCATGCTGTAGCGCTTCGCGCGTGCCTCGATGGCCGGTCCGAGCCGCACGTCAGGCGCGCAGATCACGAAGCCCTTCGCGCCTTGCGCGCCGAGGTTGTCGATCGCGGCGAGCACCTTCTCGCCATCCGGCGTGCCGATGTTGACGACCGAGAAGCCTTCCTTCTGGCCGAGCGCCGTCGCCGCCTTCTGCTCGTTGATGAACCATGCCTGCTCGGGCATCTTCACGAGGAAGCCGACTTTGAGCGGCTCGTCGGCGTGCGCGATCGATTGCGTCATCGCCAGGGGCGCCGCGAACAGCGTGGCCATGGCGGCACACAGCGTCAGGCGTCGAAGTTTGCTGGTCATACTCGTCTCCTTTGATGCGATTGGGTCTTTAGCGACCACGTGTGGTTAAGGCGTCATTCATGTCGATGTCGATGTCGATGTCGATGTCCGTCCGGCTCTTAACGGCCCCAGCGCAGCGCGAGCGGATTCGCTTCGCGCGCGAGCTCCAGCAGTTCCGCGCGCGTGGCGGGCGCAAGCGCTTCAAGCGGATGACGCACGGCATCGCTCTTGATCACGCCGCCTTCTTTCATGACCGTCTTCGCCGCACGCAAGCCGCACTGGCGGTTTTCATAGTTGATGAGCGGCAGGATGCGCGCGTAGCCCTCGCGCGCCTTGCCGCGTTCGCCGGCGCGATACGCGTCGAACACCGCGCGAATCAGGTCGGGCAACAGCGCGCTCGACATCGTGCCCGTCGCGCCCGCGTCGAGATCGGGCATCAGCGTGATCGCCTCTTCGCCGTCGAACGGGCCTTCGATCGTGTCGCCGCCGGCCGCGATCAATGCGCGCAACTTCGCCGCGGCTTGCGGCACTTCGATCTTGAAGTAGCGCACGAGCGGCAACTCGCGAGCGAGCCGCGCGAGAAACGGCACGGCAAGCGTCACGCCGGACAGCGGCGCGTCCTGAACCATGACCGGCACGCGCGCCGCCTCGGCCACGCGCGCGAAGTGATCGAACATCGACGCCTCGTCGGTGCGCAACGTCGCGCCGTGATACGGCGGCATCAGCATGACGAGGCTCGCGCCCGCGGCCGCCGCGCGCTTGGCCCGCGCACTCGCGATGGCGGTGCTGAAGTGGCTGCAGGTCACCATCACCGGCACGCGGCCCGCTGTCTGTTCGAGGCACAGATCGACGAGCGTGT
>DATGHJ010000547.1:0-2352 GCA_035308085.1 Trinickia sp.
GACGACGGTGTTCGGCACGCCGGTCGACGTGACGTTGTCCGAACTCGCCATCGAAGCGTTCTTCCCCGCCGACGATGACACCGCGCAGGCACTGCGGGCCTACGCGCAAGCCTGAAGGCGTTGTGACGCGGGTTGCGCGCCACGCCGCCTTGCCGGCGCTTGCTACCCGCCAAGCGCCGGCGCGCTCGTCTCACGCATGAGACGGAACACACGCTCGATATCCTCCGCCAACGGCCGATCGTCGCGATAGGTCGCGACGACCTCGCGCAAACGACGCCACAGGTCGCCCGTATAGCGCGCCCGAGCCGGCCCCGACGACTGCAAGTCACACGCTTGCGCGGCGGCAAGCCATTCGATGGCGACGATGCGCGCACTGTTGTCGAGCAGATCCAGCGCTTTCAGCGCCGCCGGCGTCGCGTGACACAAGTGATCTTCCTGCAGGCCCGACGTGACGCCGCCGTCGAGACTCGCCGGGGCCGCAAGCCGCCGGTTCTGCGCGACGAGCGATGCCGCCGTGTACTGGGCGATCATGAATCCCGAGCACGTGCCGCTTTGCTGCGCCAGGAACGCGGGCATGCCGCTGACGAGCGGGTTGACCAGGCGATCGAGGCGACGCTCCGCCATCGCCGCAACTTGCGCGACGGCCACGGCGAGGCTGTCCATCGCGAGCGCGATCGATGCGCCCACCGCGTGCGCCTGCGAATGGACGCGCGGCGCATCCGGCGTGCCGCTCACGATCGGGTTGTCGGTCACGGCGGCCAGCTCGCGATCGACGACGGCGGCCGTGGTGGCGAGCACATCGCGCGCCGCACCGTGCACATGCGCAATCGTGCGCAGGCTGAGCGCATCCTGCGTACGCGCCCCGGCGGCGGCGGCCAGCACGCCGCTGTCGGCGAGCATCGCGTGAAGGCGCGCGCCCACCGCGTTGAGCCCAGGCGATGCGCGCAGCGCGAGCGCGTTCGCGTCGAACGCGGCAAGCTGGCCGCGCAGATCCTCGAAGCTCATCGCCGCAACCCCATCGGCCCAATCGAGCAGCCGCTCGGCGCGCGCGAGCGCGAGCACGGCGAGCCCTGTCACGCATGGCGTGCCGTTGACGAGCGAGAGTCCCTCCTTCGCTTGAAGCACGAGCGGTTCGAGCCCGAGCCGCCGCAGCGCTTGCGCCCCTGCAAGACGTTCGCCGCGATAGTGCGCGTACCCCGCGCCGACGCAAACGAGCGCGATATGGGCCATATGCGTCAAGTAGCCGACCGAGCCATGCGCCGGCACTTCCGGCAAGCAATCGGCGTTCAGCAGCGCAACAAGCCGCTCGACGATGTCGAGCCGCACGCCCGAATAGCCATGCGCGTAGTTATTGATCGCCGCCGCCATGATGGCGCGGGTTTCGGCCGCGCCAAGCGGTGCGCCGACACCGACCGCGTGGCTCATCAGAATGTTGTGTGAGAGCGCGCTTTGCTGGCTCGGTCCGATGATGACGTCGCACAGCGCGCCGACACCGGTATTGACGCCGTACGCGCGCATCCCTCGCTCGACAATGGTGTCGACCAGCACGCGCGCCGCCGCGATGCGCTCGCGCGTTGCTGCCGAAAGCCCCAACGCTTCGCCACCGGCCACAGCCGCCAGCTCGCGCCAATCAAGCGGACGCTCGGTTCGAATCACGGTCATGTTTGCCCAAGCCTCAATTCGCCGTGCGGTGATGGTGACTGGAAACGAACTGCTTGAAACGCTCGGAACGCAGCTCGCCGAACACTTCGTCGGGCGTACCGTCCGCCTCGACCTGCCCTTGATGCAGGAACATCACGCGGTTCGACACGTGGCGCGCAAAACCCATTTCATGCGTGACGACGAGCATCGTGCGCCCCTCTTGCGCGAGCGAGCGCATCACGCGCAGCACTTCGCCGACGAGTTCGGGATCGAGCGCCGAGGTCGGCTCGTCGAACAGCATGACCTTCGGATGCATCGCCAACGCGCGCGCAATCGCCACGCGCTGCTGCTGGCCGCCCGACAAATGCGCCGGATAATGCGCGCGTTTTTCGGCGAGGCCGACTTTCGCGAGCAGCGCCTCCGCTTCCTCGACCGCTTCGGCACGGCGCCTCTTTAGCACGCGAATCGGGCCTTCGATCAGATTCTCGAGCACGGTCATATGCGACCACAAATTGAAATTCTGAAACACCATGCCCAATTGCGAGCGGACGCGGTCGACCTGCTTGCGGTCGGCCGCCTGCAAGCGGCCGTCCTTGCGGCGCTTCATTTCCATCGTCTCGCCCGCGAGCGACACCGTGCCGTCGTCGGGGGTCTCCAGCAGATTCAGGCAGCGCAGAAACGTGCTCTTGCCGGAGCCGCTCGCGCCGAGGA
>DATGHJ010000548.1:0-2327 GCA_035308085.1 Trinickia sp.
AGATGGCCGTCTTCGGGTTGCTCAACTGCGTGCTGAGACCGATCCAGAACGACTTGCGCGCGTTGCCGTGACCTGAAGCGCGCTCGTTTGCGAACGCAAGCGGCGTGGCCGCGCCGCGCCAGATTCGCGTCGCCATGTAGACGAGGTAAGCGCCGCCCGCCACCTTGAGGCAGGCGTACAGCCACTCGACCGACTGCAGCAGCGAGTACAGCCCGACCAGCGCGAGGCTGCTGAAGCAGACGCCGCCGATTCCCATCCCCAACGCCGTCGCCAGCCCGTCGCGCCGCGACAGGCCGATCGCGTTTCTCGCGACCATGATGAAGCTCGGTCCCGGGCTCATGGCGCCCACCAGCAGCGTGGCCAGGATCGTGACGATCGCGGTTGTTGCGTTCATGCGTTGTCTCCGGGGGTAGGGAATGCGGCGAATCGAGCCCGTCATTGTGCACCTGGCGACGGATTCCGATAAGCGCGGTCTCTCGCCGTAAGCCTTCAGAAATATTTGTATTGAGAATAATTCTTATTACGGATAACATCCGACCCCGCAAAAATTACATTTGAAATCAAGGAGTCGGGTATATGAAGGGTTGTCAACGGCGTGGCCAGCGCCGGCGTGTGGCGTGTCTAGGGCCGCTGATCGTGTCGCTGGGCTTGTTGCTGTCGGCGGCGCGGCATGCGCTCGCGCAGGAAACCGTGACGACGACCGCCGCCGCCGGCCAAACGACAGCGGCGGTCGAGACCGGCCATACGCTGAGCGAAGTCACCGTGCAGGGCGCGAGGGCGGTCGACGAAGTCGGCTACCAGCCGCGGCGCGCGTCGGTTGCGACGCGCACGGACACGCCGCTTGTCGACCTGCCCCAGGCCGTCAACGTGGTGACGCAGCAATCGCTCGAGGACCGCGCGCCCGCGAGCCTTGCCGATGCCCTCGACGCCGTGCCGGGCGTGCGCATGGGCAATACGCTCGGCGGCACGCTCGATGCGATCGTCAAGCGTGGCTTCGGCGACAACCGCGACAACTCGATCCTGCGCGACGGCATGCAATCGGTGCAGCCGCGCAATTTCACGCCGACGACCGAGCGCATCGAGGTGCTGAAGGGGCCGGCATCGATGCTGTACGGCATCCAGGACCCCGGCGGCATCATCAACGTGGTGACGAAGAAGCCGCAGCTGGACTTCGCCGGCAGCGTCTCCGGCTTCGGGAGCAACTACGGCGGAGGCGGCGCGCAGGTCGACCTGACGGGGCCCATCGGCACCTCCGGGCTCGCTTATCGCTTCATCGCCGATCACCAGCGCGTCGACTACTGGCACGATTTCGGCCAGACGCGCCAGGACGTGATTGCGCCGTCCCTCGCCTGGTACGGCCGCGACACGACGGTGCTCGTGGCCTACGAGCACATGAACTACTCGGTGCCGTTCGACCGCGGCACGATCATCGATCCGCGCACCGGCAACCCGGTGGCGATCCCGGCCACGGAACGCCTCGACGAGCGCTACAACATCTCGGCCGGCCGCTCGGACGCGGTCAACCTGCGCATCGATCACAAGCTCGCGAACGACTGGACGCTGCACTTCGGCTACGGCTTCAACCGCACGTACTACAACGACTGGCAGGCGCGCGTGCTGAGCGCGAACTTCAATACGGGCTACCTGACCCGCCGCGTGGACTCGACGCAGAATGCGACGCAAACGGTGCACAACGTGACGCTGAACGTCGAGGGCAAGCTGCGGATCGCCGGCAACGAGCACGACCTCCTTGCCGGCGTCGACTACATGCACAACTACCGCCTGCTCGGCGAGCTCTATCGCGGCAAGAACAACTCGAAGTTCAACCTGTACGCACCGGTGTACGGACTGCTGCCGCAGACGAGCACGCTTTCGAACGCCGACAGCGACCAGACCGACAAGCTGATCTCGCGCGGCGCGTTCATTCAGGATTCGCTGCATCTGAGCGAGCGCTGGATCGTGCTCGGCGGGCTGCGCTACGACTCGTTCGACGAGCTCACCGGCAAGGGCCGGCCGTTTGTCGTCGGCTCACACGCCAACGCGAGCAAGGTCGTGCCGCGCGCGGGCGTGGTCTACAAGATCGATCCGAACTGGTCGCTCTATGCGAGCTACAGCGAATCGTTCCGGCCGAACACGTCGATTGCGCAACCGATCGGCGACTTGCCGCCGCAGGAGGCGAAGGCGTACGAGGTCGGCTCGAAGTACGTGTCGCGCAACTTGACCGCGAGCGTCGCGCTTTTCGACATCCACAAGAAAAACATCCAGACGACGGAGACCATCGGCGGGATCAACTACACGCGCAACGCGGGGCGCGCGTATTCGCGCGG
>DATGHJ010000549.1:0-3355 GCA_035308085.1 Trinickia sp.
CGCCGCAGCCGTGTCGCAGATGATGACGCTCGGCGCGCAGCATCCGCTCACGCCAGCGCCGGCCACGGGCACGGGGACGGGCACGGGCGGCACAGGCACCGGAACGGGAGGCGGCATGGGCATGATGTGACACGAACGCCGCGCAGCCCCCCGCGCGAGGAGACCATCCCGCATCGAACTCGAGTGTCACTCGAGCACGAGTTCGGCAAGCCGCCTGCCGAGCGCTTCGGTTGCACAAGTCATCGGCGCACGCAATTCGTTGCGCAACAGCCCCTGCGCGGCCAGCGCCGCCTTGACCGGCGCCGGATTCGGCTCCGAACCGAGCGCACGCACGAGCGGCGCGAGTTCGTGATGGATCGCCCTGCCCTCAGCGAGCCGCCCATCCGCCAGCGCGCGATACATCGCGACGAAACGCTCCGGCCGCAGGTGCGCCGACGCGGCGATGGCCCCGCTGCCGCCCATGCAAAGCGTGTGAAAAATATTGCCGTCGTTGCCGGCCAGGACTTGCAGGCGGCCGTCGACGATCAGCGCGAGCGTGGTCTCCGTCGAATCCGCGCAATCCTTGATCGCCTGAATGCGCGGATGGGCGGCTAGCGTCAAAAGCGTATCGAGTTCGATCCGCACGCCGGTCCGGTAGGGAATGTCATAGAGCACGACCGGCTTCGCGCTCGCGTCCGCGAGCTGCGTGAAATGGTCGATCAGCCCCGCCTGCGACGGCCGGATGTAATACGGCGCCGAAACCAGAATCCCCGCTACCGGCAGTTCATTGATACGTGCAACGCGCCCGGCGAGCCGCGCGGTCTGGTTGCCCGAGATGCCCACCATTACCGGCAACCCGCGCGCCGCTTGCAGGATCGTCGCCAGCACCTCGTCGCTTTCCGCTTCGCTCAACGCGCTCGGCTCGCCCGTCGTGCCGAGCGCGACCAGACCCGACACACCCGCCTTCGCATAGCGTTCGACGAGCGAGCGCAACGCAACGTAATCGACGGCACCGCGATTGAACGGCGTGACCAGCGGAATCCAGATACCCGAAAACATACCCATGACTTCACCTCTAAACGTGACCGAATCGAATCCGCTCTGAGTGTGCAGCAAGGGAGTAGCGAAAGACGTCCAGGGGCGTGCCTCGCAAACTGTCCCGTCGCACATCTGACGGAACAGTCTGCTCCGGTCAGATGAGCAGCTGTTTTTTGGCTTTGGAAACCGGGCGCGCGAACGCCGTGCCGAGCGAGTCGCCGGCGAGCAGTTCGAGCGCGAAGGGAATGCGTGCGGTTTCCATCCGGGCGAGTCTACCGGTTCGCCCGGCTACCCGCCAAGCATTTTTCTTGACAACCCGAAAATCCGAATTAATATACGCACCGCGTACAACCACCCGACAAGGCGATCGATGACCGTGCCCCAGCAAGCCTTCCTGCGCGACGCCATGCGCCGCATGAACATGACCCGTGAAAGCTTTGCGAACCGCATCGGTGTCTCGCGCCGGGCCCTAGATACGTGGCTCTTGCCCGAGGACTCGCAGGAATCGCGCGCGATGCCGGAGATCGTGCAGCGGTTTGTGTCGGAGATCGTCGTTCATGGCGATCACGACGAAAAGACTACGCAGAGCGTACATTCAAGAACGCTGGCGAGCCAGATTCTGTTCGAAGGAAAGGCGCAATTGCTGTCGGTCGATCAGTTCTCGCGCGAATCGGTCGAGGCGCTATTCCGGGTCGCGGACATCATGCAGCCGATCGCCCGCCGCCGGAAGATCTCGCGCGTGCTTGAGGGCGCGGTACTCGGCAACCTGTTCTTCGAAGCGAGCACGCGCACGCGCGTGTCGTTCGGCGCGGCGTTCTGCCGGCTCGGCGGCTCGGTGTGCGACACGACCGGCTTCACGTTCTCGTCGATGGCCAAAGGCGAATCGATCTACGACACGAGCCGCGTGATGAGCGGCTATGTCGACGCGCTCGTCGTGCGCCATCCCGAGCAAGGGTCGGTGGCCGAATTCGCGCGCGCGACGAACGTGCCCGTGATCAACGGCGGCGACGGCCCGGGCGAGCATCCGAGCCAGGCGCTGCTCGACCTGTACACGATCCAGCGCGAGTTCTCGCGGCTCGGCAAGATCGTCGACGGCGCGCACATCGCGCTCGTCGGCGACCTCAAGTACGGGCGCACCGTGCATTCGCTCGTCAAGCTGCTCGCGCTCTATCGCGGCCTCAAGTTCACGCTGGTTTCGCCGCCGACGCTCGAAATGCCCGCGTATATCGTCGATCAGATCTCACGTCACGGACACGTCGTCGAACAGACGCACGACCTCGCGACGGGGCTGCGCGGCGCGGACGTCGTCTACGCGACGCGAATCCAGAAAGAGCGCTTCACCGACGAATCGTTCGAAGGCTACACGCCCGATTTTCAGATCAACCAGGCGCTGGTCGATTTGGTCTGCGGCCGCGACACGCTGATCATGCACCCGCTGCCGCGCGACAGCCGGCCGGGCGCGAACGATCTCTCCGTCGACCTGAATCACGATCCGCGGCTCGCGATCTTCCGACAAACCGACAACGGCATTCCGGTTCGCATGGCGATTTTTGCGGTGCTGCTCGGCGTCGATCATCTGGTCCAGCATTCGATGCGCGATGCCGCGTGGCAGCCGCCCGCGTATCTCGGGCCGGACGACGCGGTGTTTCATGGAATCGATTGAAGACCGGATTGGGCATACCTGATTTGGGATTCGAGGGGGCATGCGCCCCCTTCGTTTTTTACAGCCTCTTTACACCCGCACCCCGACCCTTGCCACGGCCTTTACGCCGGCTTTCCTAAAGTTCATTCGACGAACTCCGTCAAACGAGATCGTGAAAAAAAGACCGAGAGGAAAGCATGAGCACCCGCACTCAACCGCCCGTCCATCAGCCCGGCAACCTCGGCCAGGCGCGCACCGCCGCGCGTTCGATGTTCGAACCGGCGCTTCTGAAGCCGGCGCTCGCCGACTCGTTCAGGAAGCTCGCGCCGCGCCATCAAGTGCGCAACCCGGTGATGTTCTGCGTGTACATCGGCAGCATTCTCACGACGATCCTCTGGGCCGCCGCGCTCGGCGGGCAGGCCGAAGCGCCCGCGGGCTTCATCCTCGCGATCGCGCTGTGGCTGTGGTTCACCGTGCTGTTCGCGAACTTCGCCGAAGCGCTGGCCGAAGGGCGCTCGAAGGCGCAGGCCGCGTCGCTCAAGAGCGCAAAGCACAACGTGGTGGCAAAGAAGCTCCAGGAGCCGCATCCGAAAGCGGCAGTGCGCATCATGGCTGCGAGCGACCTGCGCCGTGAAGACGTCGTGCTCGTCGAAGCGGGCGACACGATCCCCGCCGACGGCGAAGTGGTGGACGGCG
>DATGHJ010000550.1:0-3186 GCA_035308085.1 Trinickia sp.
AGGCCATGATGAGCGACGAGCGCCAGCAGAGCCTTCATTTGGGAATTTGACATGTCCACGCCCCGCACGGTCCCGAGCGCCGACCCGTTCATGTCGTACCGATTCCGCGTCGAGATCGGCGGCATTGTCGTCGGCGGCTTCACGTCGGTCGACGGCCTGCAGTCGAAGAACGAGGTGAAGACCGTGCGTCAAGGCGGCGTCAACGACGTCGAATACAAGCTGCCGGGCCAGATCACTTACTCCGATCTCGTGCTCAAGGCCGGCATCACGTCGGTCGACCCGATGTGGCTCTGGTATCAGACCTGCTCGAGCGGCAAGGTCACGCGCCGCAACGGCTCGATCTATCTGCTCGACGATCAGGGCAACACCGCCGTCACCTGGAATTTCTACAACGCCTGGCCCATCGAATGGCAGGGCCCGAGCCTCGATGCGGGGCAAATCCTCGTCGCCACACAGGGCTTTACGCTCGCGCACGAAGGGATCAAGAAAAGCAGCGGCCGAGGTGCCGCTTGATGCGTCTCGCGATCCAAGCTCGCGCCTTCGCGGCGCGCCGCACGGCCATCGGGCCGGCGTGCCTCGTCGCGGCGGGTGAATTCCTCGAGAATCGCGCCGCCCGCGGCGGACTTCGGCTCGCCGGGCCGCGACTTCACGGGGCGGCGGACGGCGAGCCGCTCGCGCTCGCCTACCTGCGCTCCGCACGCGCGGTGCAGCCGCTGCAGCACGTGCGCTACATCTCGCAGCACGTTCACCACCTCCATTTGCTGCAGCAGTTCATCCATCGCCTGACGCTGCGCGTCGAGCAACATGGCGCGCCGGCCCGAGCCTGGCCCTCGCGCGCGTCGGCCCGGCAGCCGGCCACGCGCGACCGGATCTTCGAACTGATCCGCGATGCGCGGCTTCGCGGCGCCGCGCCTGCAGGAGAATCGGCCCGGCAGCCGATCGGGTCGCAGCGCCTCGCGGCAATGCTGCGAACGTTCTTGCAAGCGGCCGCCCCGCGCACCTCGGCGATGCCGCGGATGTTCCTGCTGGACACGGCCCCGCGCGCGCCCCAAGCATGGCGAGCTGCCGCGCCGGTGCTTGGCGAGCCCGGCATCCGGGCAGGCTTGCCGATGTTGCGCACGCGCACGTTCGAGCCGGCCGCCGGCCCGTTCGTGACGATCGTCGCGCTACAGCCGAACTCGAGGCCGCACATGCAGCAGCTGCATCGGCTTCTCACGGCGCGGCACATCGCGACGTTCGCGCGCGCCACGCGTGAGCGCCTCACCACGCGTGAATTCCGCCGGCTGCTCGTCGGGCTCAGACCCGCGCGTGCCGCTTCGAACATGACGTTTCAAACCGCCATCGTGCAGTTGGCCCACAACGCCCCGCGACGGCTCGGGCGCTACGGCGAGGCGCCGCCGCACCCCGCGCCGCTCGCCTTTCGCCAACAGCCGCAGGCGCGCCCGGCCGACATGAAGCGCGAAATCGAACGCATCGAACGGACGGTCCAGACGAAGGTGGTGCGCGAGATCCTGCATCAAGGCCATCAACAGCAGCAGATCCGCACGGCCGTCTCCGACGCCCTGCTCTCCTCGAAAATCGTGCAGACGCTCGCGCGGCAGATCCACGCGACGCTCGAGCAGCGCGCGAACGTCGAACGCTACCGCAAAGGGGGGCGCTGATGCTCGAAATGGCCAAGATCGTCGTGCAGAAGACGGGCGAGGAAATCCCCGTCATGTACAACCCGACCGAGTTGTCGCTGAACAAGACGGTCGTGCTCCAGGGGCAAGGCTCGAACATCCAGTTTCAGCGCGTCGAGGACGACGATCTCACGGTGTCGCTCTTTTTCGACACCTACGAGCAGCAAAGCGACGTGCGCACGAAGACGAGCAAGATCGCCGCCCTCACGCAGCCGAGCGTCGGCACCGGCGAACGGCGCGACCCGCCCGTCGTCGTGTTCACATGGGCGGGGCCGCTGTTCGTCGGCATGATCAGCAAGCTCGACCAGAAGTTCACGATGTTCCTGAGCTCCGGCGTGCCCGTGCGCGCGGAGCTCTCGGTGACCTTCAAATCGGTGCTCACGGTCGAGGAGGATCAGCATTCCCAAGGCAAGTTCAACTGCAGGCAGCTCTGGCAGGTCCGGGAAAACGACCGCCTCTACCTGATCGCCCAGCAAACGCTCGGCGACCCCGATCAATGGCGCCTCATCGCCGAGAACAACGGCATTTACGATCCGCTCAATTTCCCGACGCGCGAGGACGTGGGGCGCATGCTCGTGATCATCGACACGCACGGCGAAACGTTCAACGGAGCGGCCAATGCCTAGCGTCAAGACCGGCGGCTTTCGCATCATGAAGAACCGCAAGGCGCTGCCGACTTCGGTCGCGGCGGCGATCCGCAGCGTGCGCGTCGAGAACGAGATCAACGTGCCGACGATGTTCAGCTTCACGCTCAACACGGTCTCGCCCGCCGGCCGCTGGCAGGACCTCGATCTCGACATGTTCCAGCCCGGCGACGCCATCACGGTGTCGCTCGGCATCGATACGCTCAAGCAGCTCGTCGACGGCCAGATCACGGCGATCGAGCCGCATTTCAGCGCCTACTCGACGGCGACGATCCGCGGCTTCGACCGCATGTACTGGCTCAAATTCGGCACGCGCACGCGCACCTTCCAGAAGCTCACCGACAACGACATCGTCGCGCAAGTCGCCGACGAGACGGGATTGAAGGTACGGCTCTCCGGCAATACGGGCGTCATCAACGACTACGTGCTGCAGAACAACCTGACCAACTACGACTTCCTGATGCTGCGCTGCTCACAGCTCAACTACGAGCTGACGATGAACGAGTCGACGCTCGTGTTCCGGCCCTGCGCCGAAGGCGCGAGCCCGATGCGCACGCTGACTTACCCGCTCGACGTGGCGGACCTGCAGCTCAATCTGCGCGTGCCGACCCTCGGCAAGAAGGTGACTGTCACCGGCTACGACGTCGCCTCGAACAAGGTCCTCACGGCCGTCACCGCAGCGGCCACGAACCAGCAGAAGATGGGCGGCAAAGCGGCCGGCTATCAGCTCGCGGAAGACTTTCCGAGCTCGCAGGTCAGATACGAGCGCCCCAACATCGGCACCCAGCAGGCGCTCGAGAAAGTCTCCGCCGCGCAGTACCAGCGCAACCTCAATCAGTTCATCGAAGGCAGCACGTCGGTGC
>DATGHJ010000551.1:0-4910 GCA_035308085.1 Trinickia sp.
GTCGTCGCCGCGTGGTACCAGATCCTCGACGCGATGGGGGCATGATGCGCACGATCAACCGGCCATTACAGCGATGGGCTCCGCTGCACGCAGGTGCGCGCGACCCCGCCGTCGCGTATCAGCGGCGCGAGGATCGCAAGATGCTGTTCTTGATGACGCCCGCGCTCGCGGTGATCGTCATCCTCCTGATCGTGCCGCTCGCGTGGCTGTCGTGGCAATCGATCTATCACGACGGCAGCTTCACGCTAGCGAACTACCAGCGCATCTTCACCGGCACCTACCTCGATACGTTCCTGCTGACGTTCAAGCTCAGCTTCATCGTGACGGGGCTCACGCTGTTGCTCGGCTATCCGGTGGCGTACTTCGCGGCGTCGCAATCGCCACGCGTCAGCTCGTTGATCCTCGGGATGGTGGTGCTGCCGTTCTGGACGAGCGTCCTGGTGCGCACCTACGCGTGGCTCGTGCTCTTGCAGCGCACCGGCCTCGTCAACAAGGCGCTGATGTCGATGGGCATCATCGATACGCCGCTGCAGCTCGCGTACAACCAGCTCGGCACCGTGATCGCGATGGTGCACATCCTGCTGCCGTTCATGGTGCTGCCGCTTTACTCGGCGATGCAGAAGATCCCGTCGAACCTCGTGCAAGCCGGCGCGAGCCTCGGCGGCTCGCCGCTGCATGTGTTCCTGCGCGTATTCCTGCCGCTTTCGATGAGCGGCGTGCTCGCAGGAGCCACGCTCGTGTTCGTGCTGTGCCTCGGCTTTTACATCACGCCGGAGCTGATGGGCGGCGGCAAGTCGATCATGGTGTCGATGGTGGTGAGCCGCAATGTCGAGATCTACAACAGTTGGGGCGCGGCAAGTGCGGTGAGCCTCGTGCTGCTGGTTTGCGTGTTCGCGATCTTCTATCTTGCGAGCCGCGTGGTGCCGCTGGAAAAGACACTGGGGGCGAAATGAAACGAATCTCGTACGGACACATTGCGCTCGGCGCTACGGTCGCCGCTATCCTCGTCTTCCTGATGCTGCCGGTGCTGATCGTCGTGCCGATCTCGTTCTCCGACACGCGCTTCATGACGTTTCCGCCGCCCGCGTATTCGCTGCGCTGGTACGACTCGTTCTTCGGCAACCCCGAGTGGATCGAGGCGGCGAAGACGTCGTTCACGGCGTCGGCGTTCGCCGTGCTCTTTGCGACGCCGCTCGGCGTGGCCGCCGCCTACGCGATCCAGAACGGCAAGCATCGTTTCATGCGCTACGCACGCACGCTGCTGATGCTGCCGCTGATGGTGCCGATCATCATCGTTGCGGTCGGTGTGTTCTTCGTCTATTCGAAGACGGGGTACGTGAATACGCTCTCGGGCCTGATCGTTGCCGATACGATGCTCGGCCTGCCGTACGTGCTGATCTCGGTCAGCGCGGATCTGCGCACGTTCGATCCGACGCAGGAAATGGTGGCGCGCAGCCTCGGCATGAACCGCTTGCGCAGCTTCATGACAGTGACGCTGCCGCAGATCAAGTCGAGCGTGATTGCGGGCGCGGTGTTCGTGTTCATTCAGGCGCTCGATGAAACGGTGGTCGCGCTGTTCATCTCCGGCGGCGACAACCAGACGCTCACGCGGCGCATGTTCGTCACGCTGCGCGACGAAATCGACCCGACGATCGCAGCGGTCAGCACGATGCTCACGGCGCTGACGCTGTGCTTGATCATGGTCGTGGTGGTGAGCCGGAAGTCGAAAGGGGCGGCGCCAAGAGCGTAAAGGAGATGGAGCTCGGCGGCCGGCCAGCGGCCGCCGTCCGGGCTACTGCTGCATGAACTTCAACCACCGCGCCTTCGCATCGATCCCCGCCGGCGACGCCCACCATTCCTCCTGCATCAGCACCTGCTTCGCTGCGTTCTCCGGCGAGCTCGGAAGCTCGGCGGCGCGCTGCGCCGAGATCTTGCCGGTCTTGAACGCGGCCGGGTTGCCGGGACCGTAATCGATATAGAGCGGCAGATTCGCCTGCAAATCGGGCGACACCGCCGCGTTGATGAACTGCACTGCGGTATTCAAGTTCGGCGCGTTCTTGAGTACGCAAAGCTGCGTGTTCTGCAGAATCCCGTCGTTATACGTAAAGCCGATATCGGGGTTGTCCTTCATCGCGGCGCTCGCGCGTCCGTTCCAGATCATTTCCATGTCGACTTCGCCGTCGTGCAGCAGTTGCGCCGCCTGGCCGCCCGAGGTCCACCACACCGCGATGTTCGGCTTGATCTGCGCGAGCTTCTTGAACGCGCGGTCGACGTCGAGCGGATAGAGCTTGTCGCGCGGCACGCCGTCGGCGAGCAGCGCGGCTTCGAGCACCGTTTGCGGGTCGTTGCGCAGCGCGCGCTGGCCCGGGAAATCCTTCACGTTCCAGAAGTCGGCCCAGCTGTTCGGGACCTTCTTCAGCGTCTTCTTGTTGTAGGCAATCACCGTCGAATAGAACTCGTAGGCGACCGAATACGGCGTGCGGTATTGGGCGGGCATCGCCGCGGCGTTCGGGATCTTCGAGAAGTCGAGCTTTTCGAGCAGGCCGTCGTGGCCGCCGCGCAGACAGTTCGACTGCGGGGTGTCGACGACGTCCCAGATCGGCTTGCCGGTCGCGCCCTGCGCCTTGATGGCGGGCCACGCGTCCGGAATGCTGTCCTGGTTGATCGTGATGCCGAGCGCTTTCGCGGCGGGATCGAGGATGGCCTTCGTCTGCGCTTCCTGATAGGCGCCGCCTTGCGACACGAACGTGATCTTGCCGCCTGCCGCGTGCGCAGCATTCGCGCAGGCGAAGCCAAGCATCAAGGACAGGGCGATGGGGCGAATGGTGTGCTTCACGGCGGCGG
Source organism: Trinickia sp. (assembly GCA_035308085.1). Lineage (GTDB taxonomy): Bacteria > Pseudomonadota > Gammaproteobacteria > Burkholderiales > Burkholderiaceae > Trinickia_A. The sequence goes on from DATGHJ010000551.1 coordinate 2,845, forward strand.
TCCTGATGGTCGAGTTGACGAAGAAGGTCCAAAGCGCCCGGCATGAACGGCGGCGAGCAATCTGCTGCACAAAATGTAATGGCTGGCGGGCGAAATATCGACTCCGGTCGACCAGGCCAAACGCGCCGCACAGCGTGACTTGACGCGCGGCAGTGCAGCGACGGAACACGCAGTAGCGGGCTTGAAAAAAATATACGAAGCCATTTTGCGAATGGCAACGCTCGAATTGTTGGAGCGGCCATAACGTGGCGTCATCGCTCGCCGTAGCGGGACAGGACTGGAGAGGCTTGGGCTGTTATTAGTGTGAGCAGGCCCTAAAACGGCGCCATCGCGCGCTTGAACGCAAGCGGACTCGCACCGACGGCCGCGCGGAAGCGGTGGCTGAAGTGACTGCCGTTGGCGTAGCCGCAAAGCGCCGCGACTTGTTCGAGCGGCATCGCCGTGGTTTGGAGCAGCACGCGCGCGCGATCGATGCGCTGCTGCGCGATCCACGCATGCGGCGGCATGCCGAACGACGTCCGGAACATGCGCGCGAGATGGAATTCCGACAGGCACGCGACGTTGGAGAGCTCGCCGAGCGTCAGCGGCTCGGTCAGGTTGGCCGCGATGTAATCGCGTAGGCGGCGCCGCGTCGATGCCGACAATCCGCCCTTGAGCTGCGCATTTTCGCGCCGCGTCGACTGGCCGCGCAGCAACAGCGAGAGCACTTCGTGCGCGATCTCGTTGGCGCGCAGCCGCTCATCGGCGCCGTCCCATGGCAACATGGCCAGCGACTGGCACAGCTCGGCGATGCGCGGGTCCTCGAAATAGGTGCGATCGGCGAGGGTCAGCTCGCGCGGCTCGCGATCGAGCTCGACCACCGCGCGGCGCGTGAAATGCTCGGGCATGAAGTACAGGTGCATGAAATGCATGTGCCCGCGCACCCACCAGCGCGATTCGTGATCGCCCGGCAGCGCACAGAGGCGGCGCGGGGCGCCGAAGCCGGGGATCTTCTGGCGTTCGGTCCGGTAGCCGCCGTCCAGGTAGCACGACAGCGTGTGATGGCCGGGATGGTCGTAGGCGGTCTCGGCGACGTCTGTGTCGCGCGTCCAGACGGCGGCCGCGAGCTGGTCGCCGAGCCACGTAAATCGTTCAAGCGTTGCGTTGGCGTCGGCAAGCGTGCGGCACACCGATTGCACGCCGAGCGATTGGTCGGTGCGCTCGTCGAGCGTGGCTAAAGCGGGTGGACAGACCGTCACGGGTGTCGATGAGGTGAAGGCAACGATGCTCCGAGTATAGAGGCGGCTGCCCATTCGCGCCCGAGCCGCGGTGACCCGGCCCGCATGAAAGCGCAAGGATGGACAAGGGCGGATGCCGCTGCGGCCGCATAGTCTGGCTATCTATCGTCTCGTTTTGTACTCGCTCATGAACCTGCTGCTCTACGTCGTGACCGTGCTGATCTGGGGGACCACCTGGATCGCGATCAAATGGCAACTTGGCGTCGTCGCGCCGCCGGTGTCGATCGCGCTGCGCTTCTGGTGCGCCGCGGTCGTACTGTTCGCGCTCCTGCGCATCATGCGCCGGCCGATCGTGCCGCCGCGCGCGGCATGGCCGCTGCTCGTGGCGCAGGCCCTTGCGCTCTTCTGCGTCAACTTCCTGTGCTTCTACTACGCCGAGCGGATCGTGCCGAGCGGCCTCGTCGCCGTTGTCTTTTCGACCGCGCCGCTGCTCAATTCGATCAACGGCCGGATCTTCATGGGGCGTGCGCTGCGCTCGAGCGCGATCGTCGGCGCGCTCTTGGGCCTGGCGGGAATCGGGTGTCTCTTCGCGCAGCAAATGGCCGGCCATGCCGGCGACACCGAGATGTGGCTCGGCCTGGTCATCGCGTTCCTGGGGACGATGTCGTTTTCCGCCGGCAACCTGCTGTCGAGCCGCATGCAGTCGATGGGCCTGCATCCGATCGTCACGAATAGCTGGGCCATGCTGATCGGCGCGGCGGTGCTGACCGTCGGCAGCCTGCTGGCCGGGCTGCCGTTCAAGCCGGAACTCACCGTGCGCTACCTCGGCGCGCTGGCCTACCTAGCGGT
>DATGHJ010000552.1:0-5573 GCA_035308085.1 Trinickia sp.
GCTGCCGAATCTCGCAGCCGTCGCGTTCAACGGCGGCACGGCGGCGAAGATCGGTATGCAGGCATTGGCCGAATGCCGTGCGTCGCTCGATCTCATCAGGCTGCCGTCGAGCAGCCCCGCCCATGCGTCGATTCCGTACGCCGCCAAGCTGCTGGCGTGGCGCGAATTACGCGGCGCTTTGCTGGCCGGCGACGGACCCGAAGCACACTAACCCGGCAATTGCGGTGCGGCTTTCAGGCTGCGCAACATCAGCGCCGTCAACGTCCCGGTGACGATCGCCGCGAACAGATACAGCCCGCGCGGCCCGACGAGCGCCATCGCCGCCGACGCGAGCGTCGGTCCGCCGCTCGCTCCAAGCGAGAAAATCAGCAGCAACGCCGAGCTGACCGCGATGCGTTGATCGGAAGGCGTGCAATCGTTCACATACGACGTGACGACGCCGTAAAGCGAAAACACCACGGCGACGTAGAGATAGTCGATCGCGACCGCGAGCCCGCCTTTTTGCAGCACGAACAGCAGCGCGCAGCATGCGGCGGTGAGCGCCGAGATCGCGGCGATCACCGCTCGGCGATCGACGAGGTCCGCCAAGCGCGCCACCGGCCATTGCGGCAACAGGGCGGCGAGCAGCGCGAAACCCATGAAGTGGGACACGTCGCCGACCGAATAGTCGAGCCGGCGCATGAAGATCGGCTGCATCGTATAGAAGCTGCTGTTGAGAAGCCCCGCCGCGAGGCAGCCGAATACGCCGAGCGGCGCCCACCGGTACACGATGCCGAGCCCGGACAACCCGCGCGCAAGCTTCGACGCACCGTGCGGCGCGACGGATTCGCCCGAGGCCGTAACGGGAACATGAGCGGGAACATGAGCGGGAACATGAGCCGGCGCACCCCCCGCCAACGCGACCGGTATCAGCGACGCCGAGAACAGCGCGCTCACGACGCTGAATAGCGCGAAGCCCCCCGGGTCGGCGAGGCCGAGCAGAAACTGCCCGATGCCGACGCCCAGATAGTTCGTGATCAGATAGGCCGAAAACACCCGCCCGCGCTGCGCGTTGCTCGCGACCTGATGCAGCCAGCTCTCGATCACGGTGAAGATGCCGACGAGGGAAAAACCCATGACGAAGCGCAGCGCGACCCAGACCGGCGCGGCATGCCACACGGCAAAGCCGAGCGCGCAGCAGGCCGAGAAGGCCGCGAACGCGACGAACGCGCGATGGTGCCCGACGCGCCGGATCAGCCCGCCGCCCCACAGCGCGCCGACCATGAAGCCCGCGTAGTACGCCGACTGGACGACGCCGACCACGAGCGCGGGCGTTTGCTGCTCGATCAAGCGCAGCGAGATCAGGGTGCTCAAAAGGCCGTTGCCGGTGATGAGGATCGCGTAGCCGAACAGCAGGATGGCCGTGGCTTGCAGGCTGTGGCGCGGGGTTTCGTGGCCGGCCGGCGCGCTCGGCAAGCGCGGCGTCAGCGTGGCGCCGGACAGCGGCGTAAGCGTGGGCAGCGTCGGCTCGAAAGAATCGGCGCCGGCCGCCGCAGTGGCTTGAAGCGCAGGGGCCTGGCTAGGCAGCGCGGAAAGCCCGGCTGACTCGCGGGTCCACGGTTGGTTGGCCGATTTCATGGTGAGTGTCAGTGCCGCGTGGCCGGGAAGGCCGTCTCCGGATGTTGGGTATCGCCGCTTAAGCCATGTTGTCGCATCTCCAACGCTTCGCGCAACGGGCTCAATTTACTCAATTGACACGGCCCGTGCGCGGTGAGCCGATCCCGCGCAATGCTATCCTCTCGTTCGCTCAAAAATTGCGCCTCTGGCAACCCATCCTGACATGACTGAATTGATCAAACGCGCTTCGGCCGAAGCGCGCGCCTTCCGCAAATCGCGCCGCGACGACGACTCCGCCACGCAGCAGAAAATCTCGCGTGCCAAGGGCACGAAGGGCACGAAAAAGCGCCGCGCCGACGGCGCCGATCTCGACGACGCGCCCGTCATCGAAGCGCCGCGCAAGCCGCGTTTCGCGCCCGTGACGTTCTCGGAAGAGGGCGGCGTGCGCTACCTGCACTTCGGAACCGAGTGGGTGCAAGGCGCGATGCGCATCAACAAGCCGCATCAGATCGAGCTCGAATACGCGCAGCAGATGATGGCGTGGCTGCTGTTCCTCGAAACGCCGAAGCGCGTCGTGCAGCTCGGCCTCGGGGCGGCGGCGCTCACCAAGTTCGCGCACCGCTTCCTGAAGCGCGCGCACGTCGAGGCGGTCGAGCTGAACCCGGCTGTCGTCGTGGCAGCGCGAACGATGTTCGAGCTGCCGCACGACGACGCGCGCCTGAGCGTGCACGAAACCGACGCGTGGGACTTCGTCAACGACCGCGCCAATCACGGCACGATCGGCGCGCTCCAAATCGATCTCTACGACGCGACGGCGCGCGGCCCGGTGCACGACACGATCGCGTTCTACCGCTCGGTGCGCGCGTGCCTCGCCAATGCCGGGGTCGTGACGATCAATCTGTTCGGCGACCACCCGAGCTTCGTGCGCAACATGAAGCACTTGAACACGGCGTTCGACAACCGCGTGATCGCGCTACCCGAAGTGCACGAGGGCAATCGCGTCGCGCTGGCGTTCTCCGGTCCCGCGCTCGACGTGCCGTTCGCCACGCTGCAGCAGCGCGCGAAGCTGATCGAATCGAAGCTCGGCTTGCCCGCGCACAAGTGGCTCAAGGGTCTCGAAGCGTCGCTCGGCGGCAAGCGCGCGCGGTTCACGATCTGAAGTCCGCGGTGTGCTGGCGCGAAGGCGCGACAACACACCGCGCCCTCGCGCAATTAATTTCAGCGAAATCCGCTTGACAGGGCCATCCCGCCTCGGGTTGGCCCCGCTTGACCGCGCGGGCCCGGCTCTTATACTCTTGCCAGGCTTTCGGGGGGTCCGTGGGCTGCCCGGAAGCGGGCGCTCGCCAGTCACGACAACGGGCCACAACTTCAATAAAGTACAAAGCGTACAAAGGAGACGTCATGGCTCAAGACGCCGACGCCAACCGCGCCGCGAAACGTTGGCTCTGGCTGCTGGTATTGCCCTGGATCGCGATGATCTGGGTGCCGTCCTACAACAAGATCGACCCGCAGCTCTGGGGCTTTCCGTTCTTCTATTGGTATCAGCTGCTGTGGGTGCTGATTAGCGCGGTCATCACGGCGCTTGTCTACTTCAAGACCAAGACGCGTTCGACGAAGGGTTCGCAAGGAGGCGCTCGATGAACGCCACGGCAACCTTCGTCTTCGTCCTCTTCTTTATCGGCGTGACGATTCTCGGTTTCATCGCGGCGCACTGGCGGCGCGGCGACCTCGCGCATCTCGAAGAGTGGGGCCTCGGCGGCCGCCGCTTCGGCACGATCGTCACATGGTTCCTCTTGGGCGGCGACCTGTACACCGCCTATACCTTCGTCGCGGTGCCGGCGCTCGTGTTCGGCGCGGGCGCGACCGGCTTCTTCGCGCTGCCCTATACGATCCTGATCTATCCGTTCGCGTTCGTCGTGTTCCCGAAGCTGTGGAGCGTCGCGAAGCGCCAGGGCTACGTGACCTCGGCCGACTTCGTCAACGCGCGCTACGGCAGCCGCGCGCTCGCGCTCGCGGTGGCGGTGACGGGCATCGTCGCGACGATGCCGTACATTGCCCTGCAGCTTGTCGGCATCGAAGTGGTGATCGGCGGCCTCGGCTTCGATACGTCCGGCTTCGTCGGCGACCTGCCGCTCATCATCGCGTTCGCGATTCTCGCCGCGTACACGTACACGTCGGGCCTGCGCGCGCCGGCGATGATCGCGGTCGTCAAGGACCTGCTGATCTACATCACGATCGCGGTGGCGATCATCGTGATCCCCGCGCAGCTGGGCGGCTTCGGACACATCTTCAGCGCGGTGCCGCCGGCCAAGCTGCTCCTGAAGGCGCCCGACGCGGCAAGCCTGAACGGCTACAGCGCGTACGCGACGCTCGCGGTCGGCTCGGCGCTCGCGCTCTTCCTGTATCCGCACTCGATCACGGCGATCCTGTCGTCGTCGTCGGGCAACACGATTCGCCGCAACATGGCGATGCTGCCTGCGTACTCGCTCGTGCTCGGCCTGCTTGCGCTGCTCGGCTACATGGCGCTCGCCTCGGGTGTGAAGGACATGCCCGAGTTCGCACCGTACTTCAAGGCATTCGGCCCGAACTTCGCGGTGCCGGCGTTGTTCCTGCACTTCTTCCCCTCGTGGTTCGTCGGCGTCGCGTTCGCGGCGATCGGCATCGGGGCGCTGGTGCCGGCGGCCATCATGTCGATTGCGGCAGCGAACCTGTACACGCGCAACATCCATCGGGAGTTCGTGAACCGCAACATGTCGCACGAGCAGGAGACCAACGTCGCGAAGCTCGTTTCGCTGATCGTCAAGGTGGGAGCGGTGGCGTTCATCCTCGGCCTGCCGCTCACGTACGCGATCCAGCTGCAGCTGCTCGGCGGGATCTGGATCATCCAGACGCTGCCGGCGATCGTGCTCGGTCTCTATACGCGCAAGCTCGACTACCGGGGCCTGCTCGTCGGCTGGGCGGCCGGTATCGCGTTGGGCACCTGGATGGCGGGGTCGACGGGCCTGAAGAGCTCGATCTTTACGATCCATCTCGGCGGCACGGCCATTCCGGGCTATGCGGCGCTGTGGTCGCTCGCGATCAACCTCGTCGTGGCGATCGTGGTCAGCGCGATCGTGCGCTTCGCCGGGATGAAATCGGCCGAGGATCGCACGCGCCCCGAGGACTATCTGGACGTTGTCGAAGGCTGACCGGCCAATGGAGCGGCGTTGCGCCGGGTCAAGCCCGGCGCCGCGCAAACTCCTCGGCTTACCGGCGAGAGCAAGCCCGCAACGATCGCTGCGGGCTTTTTTCTTGCGCGCGCGATATGCTCCTATCTCGAATTCCCGCTCATTCATTTTGAACGCGAGCCTTTCGTGGCTTCCACCGAACCGGACCGTCTAGTCTTCGCCCGCAAACGCTGCGCGCGCATCTGGCGCTCGGTCACGTCGCCGTATTACCGGTTCAAGCACGCGCGGATGCTTCACAGCATCCGCGTCGGCCTGGCGATGCTCGCCTCGATCCTGCTCACGACCGGCGTCGATTTTCCGCACGGCATTTGGGCATCGGTTACGGTGCTGGTCGTGATCGGCGGCCTCCAGCATTCGGGCAACATCCGCAAGAAAGCCGCCGAGCGCGCGCTCGGCACGATGCTTGGCGCGCTCGTTGGTCTGTTGCTGCTGATCCAGATGCGTTTCATCGGTTCGCTGCCGCTCACCTATGTGCTGATGTCGGTGGCGGCCGCGATCTGCGGCTACTTCGCGATCGGCAGGCCCGCTTATATCGCGCTGCTGACCGCGATCACGATGTGCATCGTCGCGGGCCACGGCGACAACACGATCGACACCGGACTGTGGCGTACGTTGAACGTGTTGATCGGCATCGCGATCGCGCTCGCGTTTTCGTTCGCGTTGCCGCTGCACGCGACCTACTCGTGGCGCTACCTCCTCGCACGCAATCTGCGGGAGTGCGCGCATGTGTTCGGGCGTATCGCAAGGGGC
>DATGHJ010000553.1:0-9233 GCA_035308085.1 Trinickia sp.
CGACGAACACGATTACCCCGGCTTTTGCCGGGTGATCTGGAACGAGCACGTCGCCGAGTTTTCCGATCTCGACGATTCGGCCCGCGACCGTGTGATGCGCGCGGTCAACGCGGTCGAGCGCGCGATCCGGCGCGTGATGCAGCCAGTCAAGGTGAACCTCGCGAGCCTCGGCAACCAGGTGCCGCACGTGCACTGGCACGTCATCCCCCGCTTCACGAACGACGCGCATTTCCCGTTGCCCGTGTGGGCGCCGCGTCAGCGCACCGTCTCCGAGGCGCTGTTGTCCCAGCGGCGCGCGCAAGCCACGCTGCTCGCCGAAGCGGTGCGCCACGAAATCGAACGCGCGTTTGCCTGATCGCTTGGACTCGTCGAGCCCTGGTTGCGCGCGGCAGCCACGCTCGCACGAGGCCGCGATCGCCAACATCTTTTGCCAGACGAGGTTGCGATGCCCGGACTGACCCCAGCCACGCCGGTGCCGACCGGTGTCGTCGTGCACGCCAAATCGCGCGTGCTCGAACTTCAATATGCGGACGGCAAGACCTACCGGGTGCCGTTCGAACTGCTGCGCGTCTTTTCGCCGTCGGCGGAAGTGCGCGGCCACGGGCCGGGGCAGGAGACGCTGCAGACCGGCAAGCGCGACGTGTCGATCGTGTCGCTCGAGGGCGTCGGCAACTACGCGCTGCAGCCGACCTTCTCCGACGGCCATTCCACCGGCATCTATTCTTGGGACCTGCTCTATGACCTCGCGATCCGGCAGGATGAACTCTGGCGCGAGTATCTCGACAAACTGGCAGCGGCGGGCGTCGACCGGGACGCGCCGATGGCCGCGTCCGCCACCCCGCACGGCCACCGTCACTGATATGAAAGCCCCCACGCTCACTGTGTTCGCTGTCGACCGGAGTCAGCGCTTTAGCGCTGACTCCGGTCCCATGCAACGCTCCCCCCGCGGGGGCGCACCAGTTCGCTTTGGGCGGCCCGGCGCGACTGATACGATCGCGGCTGACTGCCGCCGAAATCGTGCGGCGCAACAAAATTCAAGATAAAGAGAGGACGAGCGCGATGAGCAAGACCCACTTCGGCTTTCAGACAGTCGACGAACAAGACAAGGCGAAAAAGGTCGCCGGCGTGTTCCACTCGGTGGCAGGCAACTACGACCTGATGAACGACCTGATGTCGGGCGGGCTGCACCGGGTTTGGAAGTCGTTCACCATCGCGCAGGCAAACGTGCGGCCGGGCTACAAAGTGCTCGATATCGCGGGCGGCACGGGCGACCTGTCGATGGCGTTCGCGAAGCAGGCGGGGCCGACGGGCGAGGTCTGGCACACGGACATCAACGAATCGATGCTGCGCGTGGGCCGCGACCGCTTGCTCGACAAGGGCGTGATCACGCCGGCCCTGCTCTGTGACGCCGAGAAAATTCCCTTTCCGGACAACTACTTCGACGTGGTGACGGTTGCGTTCGGCCTGCGCAACATGACCCACAAGGATGCCGCGCTTGCCGAGATGCGGCGCGTGCTGAAGCCGGCCGGGCGCCTGCTGGTGCTGGAATTCTCGAAAGTGTGGGACCCGCTGAAAAAAGCCTACGACGTCTACTCGTTCAAGGTGTTGCCGTGGCTCGGCGACAAGTTCGCTAAAGACGCCGAAAGCTACCGCTATCTGGCGGAATCGATCCGGATGCATCCGGACCAGGAAACTTTGAAGACGATGATGGAACAAAGCGGCCTCGATGCCGTCAAATATTACAATTTGTCAGCTGGCGTGGTAGCCTTGCACGTCGCGACAAAGTATTAGTGTTTCCAACTCATTGTCTCTCAAAGGAATTTTTCCATGACCGCTTCGTTTTCGTTGTCTTCCAAAAAGCTTTCTGCCTCGCTGGCGAGGCGAATTGGACGGGCTGCCGTGGTCGGTTTGATCGTTGCGGGCACGTTTGCCACGCTCGAGGCCGAGGCGAAGCGCATGGGCGGTGGCCGCAGTGTCGGCCGCCAATCGCAAACGGTCCAGCAGCAGTCCGCTCCGCCGGCCCAGCAGCCGCTGCAGCAGCAATCCACGCAGCCGTCGCAGGCTCAGCGCGCAACGCCGGCGCAGCCGACGCCGGCCGCCGCACCGAGCCGCTCGCGCTGGCTGGGGCCGATCGCCGGTCTCGCCGCAGGCTTGGGCATCGCCGCGCTGCTGTCGCACTTCGGGCTCGGCGAGGCATTCGCCGGCGCGATGGCGAACTTCATCGTAATCGCGCTGATCGCGATGGTTGCGATCTGGCTGATTCGCAAGTTCATGGCGCGCCGCCGCCAGAACGAGCCGGCTTACGGTGCGGCAGGTTCGGCTTCGATGAACGCGGGCGGTTTCGGCTCGGGCTTTTCGCAAGAGCCGCGCTATACGCCGCCGGCAGCGGCCGGCGCGTTCGGCTCGTCGTCGGCAGGCTTCAACGTGGCGCCGGAAGCGAACGCGGCACCGTCCGTTCCGGCCGGCTTCGATACCGAAGCCTTCCTGCGTAACGCGAAGGTGAGCTTCGTGCGGCTGCAGGCTGCCTGGGACGAAGGCAACATCGCCGATATCCGCGAATTCACGACGCCGGAAATGTTCGCCGAGGTGAAGATCGACATTGACTCACGCGGCGCCGAGCGCAACCAGACCGACGTCGTGCAGTTGGACGCGCAATTGCTCGAAGTCGAAGATCGCGGCAGCGAGCACCTGGCGAGCGTGCGCTTCAGCGGCTTGATCCGCGAAACGGCGGGTGCGGCTGCCGAGCCGTTCGTCGAAGTGTGGAACCTGTCGAAGTCCTCGCGTGCGGGTGAAGGCTGGTTGCTGGCGGGTATCCAGCAGGTTTCCTCGCACTGAAACCACGTCGCGTAGTCCGTTCGGTCTAGATAAGCCGTAGGCGAACGGACGTTACAATAGAAACCCGCGCAGGCCTTCGCCTGCGCGGGTTTTTTCATCCCACGCCCGATGACCCTCGCTGCCAAGCCTTTTTCCGCTGCTGTCAATCATCTGCTCGCCCGCGAATCGTGGGCCCGCGAGCGCCTTGCTCCTTATGCGGGCAAGACCGCCCGGCTGGCCTGTCCTCCTGTCGTCATGGTGCTGCTCGTGCAGCCCGACGGTTATCTGAAGGCCGTCGAGGAGAACGAGGCGCAGCAATGCGACGTCGCCATTTCGGTGCCGGCCGATGCCCTGTCGGCGTTCGTGCAAGGCGGACAGCCTGCGGTGATGAAGCACGTCAAGATCGAGGGCGATGCCGAGTTTGCGACGCAAATCGCGAAGCTCGCCGAGCACCTGCGCTGGGAGCCGGAAGAAGACCTCGCGAAGTTGATCGGAGACGCTCCGGCATATCGCGTCGCGACGCTGGCGAAGACCGTCGGCGAACGGGCGATGCGGACCGGGCGCAACCTGCGCGACTCGGTTGCCGAATACCTGCTCGACGAGAACCCGCAGCTCGTGCGCCGCTCGGCACTGACCGAATTCGACGCCGAGCTTGCGCGCGCACGCGATGCGCTCGCACGCGTCGAGAAGCGGATTGAGCGCGTCGAGCAAAAAGTAGAAGCCCGCGAGAGCGCCAGTGCGCCGGGCGGTGCCGCCACATCGCGCGGCACGCGCTAGTCACCGGGTCCATCCATGCGTTTTCTGCGCTTCATCAAGATCGTTTTCACTGTCATCCGTTTCGGTCTCGACGAGATGATGCTGAGCCGCATCAACGACCGCCGCGTGCGGCTGTTGCTGCGCATCACGACCATCGGCCGGCGTTTCAAGCAGCCTCCCGCAGTGCGGCTGCGGCTCGCGCTTGAGAGCCTCGGTCCGATCTTCGTCAAGTTCGGGCAAGTGCTGTCGACTCGCCGCAATCTGCTGTCGGTCGATATCGCCGCCGAGCTTGCGAAACTGCAGGACCAGGTGCCGCCATTCGAATCGGCTGTTGCGATCGGCATCATCGAGAAAGCGCTCGGCGCCCCCGTCGACGAGCTATTCGACGAGTTTGAGCGAGTGCCGGTGGCGAGCGCGTCGATCGCGCAGGTGCACTTCGCGAAGGTCAAGGCCGGGCAGCACGCGGGCAAGGCCGTGGCCGTGAAAGTGCTGCGGCCGAACATGCTGCCCGTGATCGACTCCGACCTCGCGCTCTTGCGCGATATCGCAGTCTGGGCCGAGCGCCTGTGGGCAGACGGCAAGCGGTTGAAGCCGCGCGAAGTCGTCGCCGAATTCGACAAGTACCTGCATGACGAGCTCGACCTCATGCGGGAAGCCGCGAACGGCAGCCAACTGCGGCGCAACTTCGTCGGGCTCGATCTGTTGCTCGTGCCTGAAATGTATTGGGAGTTCTGCACGGCGAACGTGCTCGTGATGGAGCGCATGGTCGGCGTGCCGATCAGTCAGGTCGACACGCTGCGCGCCGCCGGCGTCGACATTCCGAAGCTCGCGCGCGAAGGCGTCGAGATCTTCTTCACGCAGGTGTTCCGCGACGGCTTCTTCCACGCGGACATGCACCCCGGCAACATTCAAGTGAGCCTGAACCGCGAGCATTTCGGGCGCTATATCGCGCTCGATTTCGGGATCATTGGCGCGCTGTCCGACTTCGACAAGAACTACCTCGCGCAGAACTTCCTCGCGTTCTTCAAGCGCGACTACCACCGTGTCGCGACGCTTCACCTCGAGTCCGGCTGGGTGCCGCCGACCACGCGGGTCGAGGAGCTGGAGAGCGCGATTCGCGCGGTGTGCGAGCCATACTTCGACCGTGCGCTGAAGGACATCTCGCTGGGCCAGGTGCTCATGCGGCTTTTCTCGACCTCCCGGCGCTTCAACGTCGAGATCCAGCCGCAACTCGTGCTGCTGCAAAAGACGATGCTGAACGTCGAGGGGCTCGGCCGGTCGCTCGATCCAGAGCTCGATCTCTGGAAGACGGCCAAGCCATATCTCGAGCGCTGGATGAACGAGCAGATCGGCTTGCGCGGCTGGGTCGAGCGACTCAAAGTCGAAGCGCCGCAGTGGAGCAAGACGCTGCCCCAATTGCCGCGGCTGATCCATCACGTGCTGTCCGATCGCCACGACTCGTTGCGCGTCGCGAACGAAGAGGCGATGCGGATGATCCTGCTCGAACAGAAGCGTACGAACCGACTGCTGCAAGGTCTGCTGGTGTTTGGGATCGCCGTCGGCGTCGGGGCCGTGGTTGCCCGCGTGTGGCTCGCCATTGCATACGGTGCCTAGCGCAAAACGGGTAAGCAACCGAAGAAGGAGGTTCCGATGAGCGATTCGAAGAAGCCATCCGGTGCGGAGAAATCCAATCCGCAGGCTCCCAATTTCAGCGCGCGGGACCCGAATACCGCGGCATTCTGGGACGAACGCTTCGAGGAGCGATATACGCCGTGGGACCACGCGGGCGTGCCCGATGCCTTCCGCGCCTTCGTTGCCCGCCACGACAAGCGACCGGTTCTGATCCCCGGTTGCGGCAGCGCCTATGAAGCGTTGTGGCTCGCGCAGGCTGGCTGGCTCGTGCGCGCGATCGACTTCGCCGCGCACGCGGTCGATGCAGCTCGGACACAGCTGGGCGACCGTGCCGATCTCGTCGAGCAGGCTGACTTCTTCACGTATGAGCCGCCCTTCGCTCCCGGCTGGATCTATGAGCGCGCCTTTTTGTGCGCGCTGCCGAAAGCGCGTTGGGCCGGCTACGCCGAACGCATGGCGGCGCTGTTGCCATCGCAAGGACTGCTCGCCGGATTCTTCTTTCTGGGCGCGACGCCGAAGGGACCGCCGTTCGGCATTGAGCGCGACGAACTCGATGCGTTGTTGATACCGCATTTCGAGCTGATCGAGGACGAACCGGTGACCGATTCGATCGCGGTTTTCGCGGGCCGCGAACGGTGGCTGACGTGGCGCCGCCGGGCGTGATTTAACCCTGATCCAGGCGCCGCCGCCCTTATCCGAGAGCACGGCTCTGTACGCCGCCGTCATCCTGGAAATCCAGGTAGACCGTTGGTTTGCAGCTATAATTCAACGCTTTGCAAGCGCTCAAGAGTTTTTTGTCGGGAAAAGCCGGGAAGGGAATCATGCCGATCTATGCCTATCGCTGCGAGTCGTGCGGCTTCGAAAAAGATGTGCTCCAGAAGATGAGCGATGCGCCGTTGACCCAATGCCCGGAGTGTTCGAAAGACACGTTTCGCAAGCAGGTCACGGCCGCCGGCTTTCAGCTGAAAGGCTCGGGCTGGTATGTCACCGATTTCCGCGGCGGCTCGAACGGCGCCGGCGCCAAAGCCGGTGCGGCGACCAACGGCGAATCCGCGAAGGACGATGGCGGTACCGCGGGCACGGCGTCGAACGACAGCGCAAGCGCGGCGCCTGCTTCAGCCACGTCCGAGGCGTCGAGCACAAGCACCGCGGCGCCGGCCGCAGCGGCCAGCGGCACCAGCGCCTGACGGCGTCCCGCAACCGGGCGCCCCCAAGCTCGCGCCCAATCGCTACTGAATAGGGCTACCCCGCGCCGACTGATTTCCGGCGCGGTTTTCTGGCGGTACACATGAAAAAGACGACGCTCAAATCCGTGTTTCTGACTGGCCTCCTGGTCCTGGTACCGTTGGCGATCACGTTGTGGGTGCTCGGACTCATCATCGGCACGATGGATCAGACCCTGCTCTTGCTGCCGGCATCGTGGCAGCCTGAGCGGCTGCTCGGGTTCCATCTGCCCGGTATCGGCGCGGTGTTGACGCTCGCGTTCATCTTCATCGTCGGCCTGTTCACGCAGAACTTCGTCGGCCAGAAGCTCGTCACGTGGTGGGACACCGTACTGCGTCACATCCCGGTGGTCGGGCCGCTCTATACCAGCGTCAAGCAAGTGTCGGACACGCTGCTTTCCAGCAGCGGCAATGCGTTTCGCAAGGCGCTCCTGATCGAATATCCGCGCCGGGGTTCTTACACGATCGCGTTTCTGACGGGCATTCCCGGCGGCGACGTGGTCAATCACCTGAGGGAGGAGCACGTCAGCGTCTACGTGCCGACGACGCCGAACCCTACGTCGGGCTTTTTCCTGATGGTGCCGAAGAGCGAAGTCATCGAACTCGACATGTCGGTCGACGCCGCGCTCAAGTACATCGTCTCGATGGGCGTAGTGGCGCCGTCGGTGCCGCACGTGACGGCATCGGCACGCCGCCCCGTCGAGCCTCCGCTCTAACCGGGACCGCTTGCAAAACGAGCGCCTCCCCTTGATCAAACCAAACGATAGCCAAATACCATGTCGATGAGATCTGAATACTGCGGTCTGGTGACCGAACACCTGCTGGGGCAAACCGTGTCGCTGTGCGGCTGGGTGCATCGCCGGCGCGACCATGGCGGCGTCATCTTCATCGATCTTCGCGACCGCGAGGGCTTGGTCCAGGTCGTCTGCGACCCGGATCGCGCCGAGATGTTCAAGACCGCCGAGGGCGTGCGCAACGAGTTCTGCATCCAGGTGACGGGCGTCGTGCGCAACCGTCCGGAAGGCACGACCAACGCCGGTCTGAAGAGCGGCAAGATCGAAGTGCTGTGCCACGAGCTGGTTGTGCTGAATGCATCGGTCACGCCGCCGTTCCAGCTCGACGACGACAACCTCTCCGAAACCACGCGCCTCACGCACCGCGTGCTCGACCTGCGCCGCCCGCAGATGCAGCAGAATCTCCGCCTGCGCTATCGCGTGGCGATGGAAGTGCGCAAGTACCTCGACGCGCAAGGCTTCATCGACATCGAGACGCCGATGCTCACGAAGAGCACGCCGGAAGGCGCGCGCGACTACCTCGTGCCGTCGCGCGTGAACGCCGGCCAGTTTTTCGCGCTGCCGCAGTCGCCGCAGCTCTTCAAGCAACTGTTGATGGTCGCGAACTTCGATCGCTACTACCAGATCGTCAAGTGCTTCCGCGACGAAGACCTGCGCGCCGACCGCCAGCCGGAATTCACGCAGATCGACTGCGAGACCTCGTTCCTGACCGAGCAGGAGATCCGCGACCTGTTCGAGAAGATGGTCCGCCACGTGTTCGACGCGACGATCGGCGTGCAGCTCGACGAGAAATTCCCGGTGATGCAGTACGCGGAAGCGATGGCGCGCTTCGGATCGGACAAGCCCGACCTGCGCGTCAAGCTCGAATTCACCGAGCTGACCGACGCGATGAAGGACGTCGATTTCAAGGTGTTCAGCACGCCGGCCAACACGAAGGACGGCCGTGTCGCGGCGCTGCGCGTGCCGAAGGGCGGCGAGTTGTCGCGCGGCGACATCGACGGCTACACGGAATTCGTGCGCATCTACGGTGCGAAGGGCCTCGCGTGGATCAAGGTCAACGAAGCGGCGAAGGGCCGTGACGGTTTGCAAAGCCCGATCGTGAAGAACCTGCACGACGCGTCGATCGCGGCGATCCTCGAGCGCACGGGCGCCCAGGACGGCGACATCATCTTCTTCGCGGCGGATCGCGCGAAGGTCGTCAACGACAGTCTCGGCGCGCTGCGCCTGAAGATCGGCCATTCGGAATTCGGCAAGGCGAACGGGCTCGTCGAGCCGGGCTGGAAGCCGCTGTGGGTCGTCGACTTCCCGATGTTCGAATACGACGAGGACGAAGCGCGCTACGTTGCCGCTCACCACCCGTTCACGAGCCCGAAGGACGAGCACCTCGAGTACCTCGAAACCGACCCGGGCCGTTGTCTCGCGAAGGCGTACGACATGGTGCTCAACGGCTGGGAAATCGGCGGCGGCTCGGTGCGGATCTATCGCGAAGAGGTGCAGAGCAAGGTGTTCCGCGCGCTCAAGATCGGGCCGGAGGAGGCTCGCGCGAAGTTCGGCTTCCTGCTCGACGCGCTGCAGTATGGCGCGCCGCCGCACGGCGGTATCGCGTTCGGTCTCGACCGCATCGTCACGATGATGGCTGGCGCCGATTCGATCCGCGACGTGATCGCGTTCCCGAAGACGCAGCGCGCGCAGTGTCTGCTCACGCAAGCTCCGAGCGCAGTCGACGAGCGCCAACTGCGCGAGCTGCACATTCGCCTGCGCCAGCCGGAGCAGCCGAAGGCGTAAGCGTCGAACGCGACCGATCCGCGCGCGCGGCGCGCCGTCCTGAACCATGCCGAAACCGCCGAAAATTCCGGAATCCGTCCTCGTCGTCATTCATACGCCGGAGCTCGACGTGCTGATCATCGAGCGGGTCGATCGCCCGGGATTCTGGCAATCGGTGACCGGCTCGAAAGACACGCTTGACGAGCCGCTCGTCGAGACCGCGAAGCGTGAGGTGGCGGAGGAAACGGGG
>DATGHJ010000554.1:0-6657 GCA_035308085.1 Trinickia sp.
CTCTTCGCCGAACTCGCCGATCAGCACGTGGTCCGCCGTGTAGACGCGCAGCGGCACTTTCGGCCGGTAGTCGGTCAAGGCATCGAGCGACGGCAACTGCGGCGCCATCACCACGAGCGCATAGCCGGCGATCAGCGCGCCGACGACAGCGAGCGTCGCGAAGAGACCAACGAACGTGAGCGCGATGCGCGCGCCGAATGAGCGGCCGCTAGGGGCGGATGAGCGTTCGGAGTTGCGTCGGTTGGAATCTCGGTCGGCTGCCGATTCGTGCGAGGATTGCGGTCGTTTAATGATGGGCATGACTGAAAAGGTGGACACGGCGTGCCGCGCCTGTTGCGCGCTGGTTTCTCGCGCGTGTGGATCGTGATCGTGACGTCATGGCGTCGTGCGTGCGTGGCGTGTCTGTCGGTTTGGCCGGTCGCGTTTTCGAGACTGCCCGGCAGCGCCGGCCCCCCGGGCCAAGCTGCTGCACCACGCAAAGAGTGCAATGCAACAGCGCATTTTAATAAAACCCGACCGTTGGCAACGAACTTTTTTTGTAAAAATTCCCTGGTGATCGGACCCTGTGCCGTCGGATCGCGGGCTGGCGCACCTACCGGCGCGATCGGCCCGAGTTATCAACAGAATATGTTGAAAGCCCTGTGGAAAAAAGTCAGACAACGTCATCAACTCGTTGATACCGCAGACATTTCGCGGGCTGCACGTTTCGCGCCTGCCGATCTCGTCTTATGATGGTGAACGTTTTGCACCGCCCGCCTGCCTTGAGGCGCACGACGTCAAGTGCTTCGGAGTCAAACGCATGCTCCCGAACCGACCATGAACAAGTCCAGCGAACGCATCGTCATCTTCGTCACGCCTGCGCAGAAACTTGCCATCTCGACGAGCGCGCAGCGTCTTGGGATCAGCGTCAGTGAATTGATCCGGCGTGCCGTGCTCGAGTTCGATGCGACGGGCGATCAGGTCAAGGCCGCGAGCATCGTCGATCGTCTTCATGCCCACCAAGCCCCCAACGCGCTGAACGAGACGCTGCGGCGCGTGGCGAAAGCGGCGCCTGCCGGGCGCCATGCCGTGCCGGCGGCTTCGGGCGAGGCGCCGGCCGACGGCAAGCCGCCGGGCACGTCGCTCGGTGCGTCGGTCGCGCAAGCGCTCGCCAGGGCCAACGACGACACGCGCTTCACACAGGAGGCGGTCGAACGAGTGACGGCAAAAAAAGCGTCGGAGCAAACGCGTCAGCGGGCGAAAGCGGCAACGCCGAAGCCGGCTCGGCCAAAAGCGCCGGTCGACGCCGATGGCTCAGGCTCGGAAGTCACCTCTCATTCGGCTGGCGACGGCGTTGCAGGTTCCACCGACGATGGCGGCAGTTTCGCTTGACGCGCATCCTTTCAGAGCCGAAAGCATCGGTAACTAACTCGAGCTGCAATTTGCTAAAGCATTCGTTTTTCATGCTTGATTGCATGGCGTATTTTCCCCGTTCGCCTCGTTCATTTACGCGCCGCTAAAACACCTGAATCTTCGTCACCCGTTGAAATCGATACGCAACGTGCGTTTAAGCATTCTTTAAGCAAACGCATGCTGTAATATCCGCCGCGTAAAGTACCAATAGCGTTGGCGCTTGCGGATAGGATTCAAGCACGCCAGTCAAGGCATCCTCATAAAATGGACGCGTGACTATTGCAATCCGACCGCCTGCCCCGACATCCGCGTCGCGTGCATCCAACGGCGCACGGGCGCCCCGCGTAGAGTATCGATTCGTCGCAGCGCTATTCGGCTTAGGCGCCGCTTTCAATCCACGGAGGAATTCATGTCGCTTTTCGATAGCATTTCGCGCACGGTCAAAGGTCTTTTGAACGACGCTGCCGATTCCGTGCAGGACCCGTCGCGCGACGCGCGACAGATCGTACGCGAGCTCGACGACAGCATCGCCAAGGCGGAAAACTCGCTGATCGAGATCGAAGCGCAAGTCGCCACGCAGCAAAGCAAGCACGATGTCGCGGCTGAAAAGGCGAAGAAGTACGAAGACGGCGCGAAGCGCGCGCTGCAATCGGGCGACGAGGGCCTGGCTCGCGAAGCGCTCACCGCGCAGGCGAATGCGGAAGCGGAGCGCGACGCGCTCGCGAGCGAACTCGCCAAGCTCGAACCGTCGGTCGATCAATTGAAGTCGCAGATCGCCGACATGCGCCAGCGCCGCAACGATCTCAACGCACGCTCTAGCATCCTCCAGGCGAAGCAGGAAATCGCGCAGGCGAAGGACGTCGCCGCGACCGCGCTCGGTGGCATCGGCGGCAAGAATCTGTCGGAAGACTTTCAGAAGCTCGAAGACAAGGTCACGCTGCAGAACGCGCGCTCCGATGCGCGCCTGAATTCCGCCGATACGGCAAGCGGCAAGGCGCTCGACGACAAGCTCGCCGCGCTGAACCACGGCCCGTCGGTGGAAGATCGTCTCGAAGCGCTGAAAAAGCAGCTGAATACGCCCGCGGAATGACGCCGTATTGACGTCATGCCGTCATCGCTGACGCCGCGTGCGTCAGCCGCTTGAATGGAGACGGGCGCTCGCCGCCCGGTCCGCATCATGAAGAAATTTCTCGCAGCCGCTGGGATGTCGCTGATGCTGGTGTCGGCCGCGGCGTTTGCCGTGCCGAGCGCGCAGCAAGTCGAGCGCGCGATGGCGCAGGGCAACTGGCAGCAAGCCGATACGGAACTGAGCCAAGTGCTCGAAGCGCATCCGAACAACGCGCACGCGCACTACCTCTACGCTCAAGTGCTCGATCGCGAGGGTCGCTACGCCGACGCGCTCGCGCAAATCCAGCAGGCGAAGGCGCTCGATCCGCAAATCCGCTTCACCAATCCGGCAAATTTCGCGCAGGTCGAGGCGCGTATCCAGGCCCATGCGCAGGCCCGGGCGAATGCGGGCAGCGTGACGGCGCAGCCGCGTTCCTCCGCGACGTCGACCACGTCGAATCCGTTCACGCCAACGCAAGCAACGCCGCAAACGAGCGAGCGGCATGGTCCGTCGATGGCGGCTTGGATCGGCATCCTGCTGCTGTTCGCGGTGATCGCGCTCGTGCTGCGCTGGACGCTGCGCCGCGCCCGCTCGACCGAAGACAGCCGAGCCGACGAAGATCGCCGCGCCCAACTGAAGCGCGCGACCGAATTGCTGAACGCGGTGCGCTCGCTGAAGCTCGACGTGCGTCTTTCGACGGCGGCGGGGCATGAGGCGCTAACGAACGAAGTCGAGGGCGCTGAGAACCAATTGCGCGATGTCGTCGAAACGCTCTCGAACAGCAAGAATCCGCTGCCGCCGTACCAGATCGAAGACCTCGAAAAGCAAGTTGCAAGCCTCAAGGCGCGCGCCGAAGGCCGGCCCGATCCGAACGCGGCGCCCGCGCCCGGACAGTCCGCCTATGCGCAGGAAGCCGAGCGCTTCGGACAGTCGCAACAACCTCCCTATGCGCCGCAGCAACAACCGCAGGTCGTCGTGCAGCAAGGCGGCGGCTTCGGCAGCGGCATGGGCGGCCTGCTTACCGGCGTGCTGCTTGGCGAAGCGCTGTCGGGCAACCGTGATCGCGTGGTCGAGCGCGACGTGATCGTCGACGACGAAACGCGCCGTCGCGAAGCCGGCGGCGCCCAAGGCGGTGATGGCGGCGTCGACTTCGGCACAGGCTCGAACGACTGGGACGACAACAGCGGTGGCGGCGTCGACATGGGCAACAACGACGATTCGGGCGGCTGGTCCGATACGTGATGCAGCATTCGTCGCCGCGCATTGCGATCGTCGGCAGCGGCTTTGCCGGCATCGGCATGGCGATCCGCTTGAAACGCCTCGGCATCACGACGTTTACGGTCTACGAGGCAGCCGACGACATCGGCGGTACCTGGCGCGACAACACCTATCCCGGTACCGCCTGCGATATTCCTTCGCATCTCTATTCGTTTTCGTTCGAGCCGAACCCGTCGTGGTCGCGCGCGTTCGGGCAACAGCACGAGATCCTCGCCTACCTCAAAGGCTGCGCGCGCAAGTACGGGATCGAGCCGTTCATTCGCTGCAACACGCGCGTGAATTCGGCCCGCTTCGATGACGCGCGAGGCGTGTGGCAACTCGAACTTCGAGGCGGCGGCAGCGTTCAGGAATCGGCGGGCGTCGAAGCGGACATCGTGATCGCCGCGAGCGGCGTGCTGTCGCGTCCGGCGATGCCGCGCATCGTCGGCATCGAGCGTTTCGAAGGCAAGCTCTTCCATTCCGCGCGGTGGGATCACGCCTATCCGCTCAAAGGCAAGAGCGTCGCCGTGATCGGCACCGGCGCGAGCGCGATTCAGTTCATCCCGCGGATCCAGCCGCTCGTCGCGCGCTTGTGTGTGTTCCAGCGCACCGCGCCGTGGATCATGCCGAAGCCCGATCGCGCGCTCACCGAGCGCATGCAGCGGCTCTTCAAACGCCTGCCGTTCACGCAGCGGCTCGTGCGCCACGCGCTCTACTGGCAGCACGAATCGCGCGCGCTGGCGTTCGTCGCGCATCCAAAGCTGATGAACTGGCCGATGAAGTTCAGCCTGAGCTACCTGGCGCGGCGCGTCCCCGACCCGGTGCTGCGCGCGAAGCTCACGCCGAACTACACGTTCGGCTGCAAGCGCGTGCTCTTGTCGCGCGACTACTACCCGGCCCTGAGCCAGCCCAACGTCGACGTCGTGACCACGCCGATTCGCGAGATCGTCGCCGACGGCGTCGTCACCGATGACGGCCTGCACTACCCCGTCGATGCCATCATCTGCGGCACGGGTTTTCAGGTCAGCGATGCCGGCGGTGCGCCATTCGAAGTGATCGGCGCGCACGGCGCGGATCTGGACGCGCAATGGCGGCAGCACGGCCCCGAGGCGTATCTCGGCACGAGCGTCGCGGGCTTTCCGAACTTCTTCATGCTGGCGGGCCCGAACACGGGGCTCGGCCACAACTCGATGATCTACATGATCGAGTCGCAGATCGCGTACATCGCCGATTGCCTGCGCGCGATGCGCCGGCGCGGCGCGCGCACGATGTCGCTCAAGCACGACGTGCAGCGCGCATTCAATGAGCAGCTGCGGCGCGACACGCAACGTTCGGTGTGGGCCACCGGCTGTCACAGTTGGTATCTGTCGAAACGCGGCAAGAACACCGCGCTATGGCCCGGCTTCACGTTCACGTTCCGGCGGCGCACGCGGCGCGTGCGCGCGGCCGATTATCACTTCGGGCAGTGAGCGCGGCCACGCGCTGACGCGACGATCGCCACGCCGCGTCCGGCGCGCGCTTAGAGCCTGTTCACGCTAATGACGGGCTTGCGCCCCACGTACACGAGCGTGTCGTAGACGAAATCGACGAAGCCGTCTTGCGCATCCTTGTCGAACAGCTCGCGCAGTGCCGCGAGCATCGGCTCGTAGTTCGCATGCCCAGGCTTCGGCGCATACGACGACGAGGCGAGCCGCCCCTTGAGACCGTCGAAGTCGAGCCGCTGGATGTTGTCGAACCTGCCCTTCTTCACGAAATCCGCGCCGAACCACTCGGACATCCACGCATCGCCCGGATAGCGGTCGGCGACTTGCGCGTAGTCGAGCGAATAGCGGCGCAGCAGTGCTTCGTAGTCTTCGAGAAACGGCGTGCCCGTCACGCGCCGGAAATTCCAGATCAAGGCGATCGAGCCGCCCGGTTTCAGTATCCGCGCAAACTCGCGTTTGGCGGCCGGCGGATCGAACCAGTGAAACGCCTGCGCGGCAATGACGAGATCGACGCTCGCATCGGGCAACGTCGTGGCTTCGCCGGTGCCGGACACGCTGCGGTAATGGATAAAGCCGGCGAGCCACCGATCGGCGGCCTGGCGCATCGCATCGTTCGGCTCGACGGCCACGACCGGATGGCCCGCGTCGAGAAAGAGCTTCGCCGAGATGCCGGTGCCCGCACCGAGATCGGCGATGCGCGCGTCGGCCGCAAGTTGGCAGGTGTCGCGCACGAACGCGACGATCTCGCGCGGATACGTAGGCCGGTATTTGACGTAGTCGGCGACGCGGTCGGTGAAGCGTTGGGTGGAGTCGTTGCTCATCGGTGGGGTCCTCGGTCGGCTGGATCAGGATGCTGACAAGGCACGTTACCGCAAGCACGCTTCGCGTGCAGCGGCAATCAACGCCCCCCCAAAAGCTGCAGCAAGCGCCACATAAACCGGATCACCAGCACGATCAGCTCCCACAACTTGACGAGCTGACCCCAGCCTGTGGCGCCGGGCGGATCGATCACGCGAGCCGGCGGCTAGGCGCGGCCAAGCGCGGCGGATCGGCCGCCTGCTCGCCCACGTGAAACACGGCCACCGCCGCATCCAACTGCGCCGCCTGCTCCTCGAGCGAGGCCGCGGCCGCCGCCGCCTGTTCGACGAGCGCGGCGTTCTGTTGCGTGACTTGGTCCATTTGCGCGACCGCACGATTGATTTGCTCGATCCCTGTCGATTGCTCGGTCGAGGCCGAGCTGATCTGGCCGATGATGTCGGTCACGCGCCGCACCGACGCGACGACCTCGTCCATCGTCGAACCGGCGCGCGCGACGAGCGCCCCGCCCGCCTCCACGCGGTCCGCCGACGCGACGATCAGCGCCTTGATCTCCTTCGCGGCGCTCGCGCTCCTTTGCGCGAGACTGCGCACCTCGCC
>DATGHJ010000555.1:0-5084 GCA_035308085.1 Trinickia sp.
TCCACCCAGCGCTCGCCCTCTTCGGTTTTCTCTTTCTTCCAGAACGGCGCCTGGGTCTTCAGATAGTCCATGACGAACTCGCACGAAGCAAACGCGTCGCCGCGATGCGCCGCCGTCGTAGCGACGAGCACGATCTGATCGAGCGGATAGAGCTTGCCGACCCGATGGACGATCAGCACGTCGGAACCCGGCCAGCGGCGGCGCGCGTCGGCCGCGATCGCTTCGAGCGCCTTTTCGGTCATGCCGGGATAGTGCTCGAGCTCCATCGCCTCGACACGCTCGCCGTCGTTCAAATCGCGCACCGTGCCGACGAAGCACGCCACCGCACCGACTTTCGGATGGCCCGCGCGCAACGCCGCCACCTCGGCGGTCAAGTCAAAATCGGCAGTTTGAACGCGGACTGTCATCGTGGACCTCTTGCTGTGTTCAGCGGAACGCGCGCAGCGGCGCACGCCTCAGCCGCCCGTGACGGGCGGGAAGAACGCGACTTCGCAGCCGTTGGTGATGCGCGTGGCGGCATCCGTCATCGTGTGATTGCAGGCCATGCGCAACGCGCGGCCCTCCGCGAGCGCCTCGGCCCACACGCCGCCGCGCACGCGCAGCCACGCGCGCACGTCGCCGACCGTCGCGATGCCGTCCGGCAGCTCGACCGACTCGTCCGCGAGACCCACCGCCTCGCGCACGCTTGCGAAATATCTCAGTTGAATCTTCATCTTGCTGGGTTTCCTCGATGTTGCGTCGCCACGCCTCGCAACGCTCGTGCAAGCGCCGCACGCATCGTCAGCTCAGTAATTCGGAAAAAGGAACGAAACGCACGGTCTCGCCGGCGCTGATCGTGTGATTGGGCGGGTTGTCGATCAAGCCGTCGCCCCATACCGTCGACGTCAACACCGCCGAGCTCTGGTTCGGGAACAGATCGAGGCCGCCCGCCGCATTCACGCGCGCGCGCAGGAATTCGTTGCGGCGGTCCCCCTTCGTCTGCGTGAAGTCCGCGCGCAGCGACAGCGTACGCGGCGCGACGTGCTGAACGCCCGCGACGCGCAGCACGAACGGCCGCACGAACAGCAGAAAGGTCACGAAGCTCGACACTGGGTTGCCCGGCAAGCCGATGAAATACGCTTCGTTCGCGTCGCCGCCCGGCTGCCCCTGTTCGTCGGTGCGGCGCACCGCGCCGAACGCTAGCGGCTTACCCGGCTTCATCGCGATCTGCCACATCGCGAGCCGCCCCTCGGCCTCGACGGCGGGCCGCACATGGTCTTCCTCGCCCACCGAAACGCCGCCCGAGGTCAAGATCAAATCGTGCTCGCGCGCCGCTTCGCGCAGCGTGGCGCGCGTCGCCTCGCGCTGGTCGGGGACGATGCCGTAATCGGTGACCTCGCAATCGAGCCGCTCGAGCAGCCCGCGCAACGTGAACCGGCTCGAGTTGTAGATCGCGCCAGGCTTGAGCGGCTCGCCGGGCATCGTCAATTCGTCGCCCGTGAAGAACACGGCGACCTTCACGCGCCGCGTCACCGTCAATTGCGCGCATCCGATCGACGCGGCCAGGCCGAGCGCCTGCGGCGTAAGCCGCGTGCCGGCCGGCAGGATCACGGAATCGCGCCGGATGTCGGCGCCTTGCGCGGTGATCCACTCGCCCGCTTTGGGTGTGTGAAGTATCTCGACCTCGTCGCCGGCTGCCTGGGTCTGCTCTTGCATCACGACCGCGTCCGCACCCGGCGGCAGCGTGGCGCCCGTGAAAATGCGCGCCGCCGTGCCCGCCGCGAGCGGCTGCGGCGCGTGTCCCGCGGGAATACGCTGCGACACCGGCAGACGCCGATCGCCATGCGAGAGATCGGCGACACGCACCGCGTAGCCGTCCATCGCGCTCGTGTGCATCGGCGGCACGTCGAGTGGCGACACGACGTCGGATGCCAGCACGCGATTCAGCGCGTCGAGCGTGGCGACGGTTTCCGTTTCGGCGAGGGGGCGTGCTGCGGCAAGGAGCGTGGCGAGCGCCTCGGCGGTCGACAGCATCGGCGCACGAGGCGCCGGGGAAGAAGGCGTGGACATCGATCTGTGGCGGGCGAGTCTGAAAAGGCCATTGTAGCGGCCTCATGAAGAGGCCGTGCAAGGCGCCGCTTATAGCGAAGCTGCGCCTCTCTCGCCCGTTGCGACTGATCGCTTCGATACCCGGGTCAGCGTCGTTCAGTCACGCGCGTTCGCGGCGATGAACTGCTTGATTTGCTGGGCATCGGCCGGCAGCACTTCGAACCGCTGCGGCAGCGCTTCCAGCCCGGCAAACGCGGCGGGCCGCTCCGGCTCGCGCGCAAGCGCCTCGCGGATCGTTTCGCCGAATTTGAGCGGCTGCGCCGTCTCGAGCACGATCATCGGGATGCCCGCTTGCAGATGCTCGCGCGCGACTTTCAGACCATCGGCGGTATGCGTGTCGATCATCGTGTTGTAGCGCTGATAGACGTCGCGTATCGCCTCGACGCGGTCCGCGTGCGTGCTGCTGCCCGATACGAAGCCGAACTCGCGCACGCGCGCGAAATCGCCGCTCGCCGCGAGGTCGAAACCGCCCTTCTCCTCGACATCGCGGAACAGTTGCAGCACGCGCAACGGATCCCGGCCAAGCAGATCGAACACGAAACGCTCGAAGTTCGACGCCTTCGAAATATCCATGCTCGGGCTGCTCGTGTGATAGGTCTCGGCCGAACCGCGCACGCGATAGACGCCGCTCGTGAAGAACTCGTCGAGCACGTCGTTCTCGTTTGTCGCGACGACGAGCTTTTCGATCGGCAGGCCCATCATGCGCGCGATGTGGCCCGCACAGACGTTGCCGAAATTGCCCGACGGCACGGTAAACGACACGCGCTCGTCGTTGCTCCTGGTGGCCGCGAAATACCCCTTGAAGTAATAGACGACCTGCGCGACGACGCGCGCCCAGTTGATCGAATTGACCGTGCCGATCTTGTAGTTCGCCTTGAACGCGTGGTCGTTCGAGACGGCCTTCACGATGTCCTGGCAGTCGTCGAACACGCCTTCCACCGCGATGTTGAAGATGTTCGGGTCTTGCAGGCTGTACATCTGCGCGGTCTGGAACGCGCTCATCTTCTTGTTCGGCGACAGCATGAAGACGCGGACGCCCTTCTTGCCGCGCATCGCGTACTCGGCGGCGCTGCCCGTATCGCCCGAAGTCGCGCCGAGGATGTTCAGCGTCTGGCTGGTCTTGCCGAGCGCGTATTCGAACAGGTTGCCGAGCAGTTGCATCGCCATGTCCTTGAAGGCGAGCGTCGGGCCGTTCGACAGCTCCAGCAAGGACAGCTGCGCGCCCGACTCGACGCCGAGCGGCTTGAGCGGCGTGATCTGCGCAGCGCTCTCGCTGTTGCGCACGTTGCAATAGACATCGGCGGTATAGGTGCGGCGCGTGAGCGCTCGCAGATCTTCGGCCGGGATGTCGTCGCTGAATTTCGACAACACTTCGAACGCCAGATCAGCGTATGACAGCGTGCGCCAGCGCGCGAGTTCGTCAGCCGATACGCGCGGATATTCGGCGGGCAGATAAAGGCCGCCATCCTTCGCGAGACCGCCGAGGAGAATGTCGGAGAACGTATGGCGCTCGCCGATGCCGGCGCCGCGCGTGGAGATGTAATTCATGTGGCAGACCTAGTTCAGCGCTTCCATGCGCAGCTTGGTGACTTTCGAGACGACCGTCGAGAGCGCTTCGATCTGTCCGATCGCCGCGTTGACGTTTTTCTCGAGCGTTTCGTGCGTGATGATGACGATGTCGGTCTCGCCGCCGCCGTCCACCTCTTGCGACTCCTTCTGGAGCAGCGCGTCGATCGAGATGCTCGAAGCGGCGAGGATGCGCGTGATGTCGGCGAGTACGCCGGTCACGTCGGCCACGCGCAGACGCAGGTAGTAGCCGCTCGTCACTTCGTCGATCGGCAGGATCGGCGTGTTCGAGAGGCTATCGGGCTGGAACGCGAGATGCGGCACGCGGTGTTCCGGATCGGCCGTGTGCAGGCGCGTGACGTCGACGAGATCGGCGACCACCGCCGAGGCCGTCGGCTCCGCGCCCGCGCCCTTGCCGTAATACAGCGTCGAGCCGACCGCGTCACCGTGCACAACCACCGCGTTCATCGCGCCCTCGACGTTCGCGAGCAGGCGCTTGGCCGGAATCAGCGTCGGATGCACGCGCAATTCGATGCCGCCTTCGACCCGGCGCGTAATGCCGAGCAGCTTGATGCGGTAGCCGAGGTCTTCCGCGTACTTGATGTCGATCGCGGCGAGCTTGCTGATGCCTTCAATGTAAGCGCGGTCGAACTGTACCGGCACGCCGAACGCGATCGCGCTCATGATCGTGACCTTATGCGCGGCGTCGACGCCTTCGATATCGAAGGTCGGATCGGCTTCGGCGTAGCCGAGTTCCTGCGCGCCCTTCAACGCGGTGGCGAAGTCGAGCCCGCGCTCGCGCATCTCCGACAGGATGTAGTTCGTCGTGCCGTTGATGATGCCCGCGATGTACTGGATGCGGTTGGCCGTGAGCCCTTCACGCAGCGCCTTGATGATCGGAATGCCGCCCGCCACCGCCGCTTCGAACGCCACCATCACGCCCTTCGCGCGCGCCGCCTCGAAGATCTCGGTGCCGTGCACGGCGAGGAGTGCCTTGTTGGCAGTCACGACGTGCTTGCCGTTGGCGATCGCGCGCAGCACGAGATCGCGCGCGATGGTCGTGCCGCCGATCATCTCGGCGACGATGCCGATCGACGGATCGTCGACGACGGCCTCGAAGTTGTCGGTGACGAGCGCGGACAGCGCGTCATCGTTCAACGCGGCGCGCGCCTTGGCCGGATTGCGCACGGCAATGCGCGCAACCTCGATGCCGCGGCCCGCGCGACGTTTGATTTCTTCCTGATTGCGGCGCAGTACCGTAAAGGTGCCGCTGCCCACCGTGCCGAAGCCCAAAAGGCCAACTTTGATCGGTTCCATGCAGCGTGTGTGTTCTAGGTGAGTGAAGCGTTAATGATAAAGGACCGGCAAGGCGCCCCGAGCCAGGGAATCGGAGAAGCCGAAAATTGCGTACGACACGTCAATGAGGCACG
>DATGHJ010000556.1:0-9910 GCA_035308085.1 Trinickia sp.
GCGACGCCGCGGAGCGCGGCGACGAAGCTCGCGCGGACGGCGACAGGTGGGCGGCGGAAGACATGGCGTACTCTCTAAATGAACTATGTGTAGATATTAGTCTATTTTTGGATTTTGGCAAGGCCGGATGGGTGCGGCCCGGCAACGCGCATTGCGTCATGGGAGGTTGCAGCTATGGGTGGTGCTGAAGTGGGGCGATTCATCCGACGACGGCTCCCCGTTCAGGCATCCCGCTTGCGGCTTACTGATGACAATCCACGTCCACAGGGAGCCTGTCATGCCACGATCCTGGTTAATCACACTCTTGGCGCCGTTCGCGCTCGCCGGCTGTCTGTCGTTCAGCAGCAGCGATCCGAAGCCGCCCGAACATACGACTGTCGTTGTGCCGCAACAGCCAGCGAATTCCACCACCGTCTGCAGCCCGTCGCCTTGCGAGTAACCCCCGCTAGGGCTCGCTGTTCGCTTGCAGGGCGGCGAGCCGCCGCGCCTGGCGCATGACGCCGCCCGCGAAAACCACCGAGTCGTCCACCGGCAGACCGGCCGCGATCAACGCGCTCGCCGTCCAGGTGTTGCAAGTATCGCGAAGTTCGTAGGTGCCGGTCGCGGCGAAGAAGACGCTGCCCGGATACGGGCCGTCTCCGAGCCGGACGGGCTCGTCCTTTCGACCGGTTTCTACGGCGTCGCGCACAAACGCCTGCAGACCCGCGAGGCCCGCGCGGTCGACACCGAGTTCGACCACGTTGTCTGGGCCGAACGCCGCTGCGGGTGCCGCCTTCAAGACCGTCATCAGCAGCACCGCCTGGCTCGGGAAGAGGGCCGCGATCATCTCGACGATGCCATGATCGTGCGTCACCAGATAACGCCGCTCGCCAAAGCCGAAGCACAGGTAGCGCGCGCCGTCGAATCCTTGGGCGAGATCCGCGACCCACGGTCCCGCGTCTTCATCGCGCAGACAAATATCCGTATGCCATCCGCGCTCGACGACCGTGACGGTCGCGGCCACGGCGCCGCGAGGCGGCATGGCCACGGGCGTGGCCGCGCACGCGGCGAGCATCGCTGCGACCGCGCCGAACAACACGATCCCGGCTGGACGAGTGCGCGGCACAAGCAACCTCCCTCCTTGCATCCGTACGTTCACATGCGCTTAGGGGCACGAATCGTGCCACCTGCGCGACGCCGCGTAAGCGTTGCGGTAGATTGCAGGACGGCGGCGCGTCTGCGCCGCTCACTACCAACTACCGATGCGAGGCCGAATTCATGACGATCACGATACGAAGAATCGAAGCGCGCGACGAGACGCGCTGGCGCGAACTCTGGGACGGATACACGCGCTTTTACGAACGAGAGCCCGACGAAGCGATCACGCGTCACACATGGACACGCATTTTCGACGCGGCTTCCCCTGTGTTCGCGATTGTCGCTGAGCAGCAGGACGGCAAGGTGATCGGCATCGCGAACTATCTCGTCCACGAAAACACCTCGACGCTGACGCCGGTTTGCTATCTGCAGGACCTGTTCGTGGACCCGCAGGTGCGAGCGGGCGGCGCCGGCAAGCTGATGATCGACTGGCTCATCGACGAGATGCGGGCTCAGAAATGGTCGCGTCTCTACTGGAATACGCGGGAGACCAACTACCGCGCGCGCGGACTGTACGACAAGTACACGCCGCATAGCGGTTTTGTCCGCTACGTAATTGCCAATCCGGAAGCGTAAGGGGCGATGCTGTGCCGCGAGTCACGCGCGTCTGCGCTGCTTCGGCTTCGCCGGCGCTTGCCCGAGCGCCGCGCGAGTGAAGCCGTTCGCAAACCACCGCTCGACAAAAGCCGGCGATGCCACCAGCCGATAGCGCATCGCGCCGAGCCGTTCGATGAAGCAGCCGCGCATCGGCCACGGCTCGGTCGTGATGCAGCCGATCGCGAGACCGCCGAGGGCGTCACGTTCAGACGGATCGCGGCTTGCTCGAAGCTGCCGGTTTCGATGACGGCGCGCACGGCGGCCGTTTGCCGGAGATCGATTTCCATTTGACTAGCCCTGTTTCAGCGCGTTGATCAGCACCCGCAATGTTTCAAT
Organism: Trinickia sp.; assembly: GCA_035308085.1. Taxonomy (GTDB): domain Bacteria; phylum Pseudomonadota; class Gammaproteobacteria; order Burkholderiales; family Burkholderiaceae; genus Trinickia_A. The sequence goes on from DATGHJ010000556.1 coordinate 2,071, forward strand.
GCCGCGCGCCTCGCGCACACGTGAATACATCACGACTTGCGAATCGGGCAACACCGGCAGCGCTAGCCGGCTACCGACATCGACGAGCCCGCGCGGCGCCACTCGCTTGGCGAGCGCCGAAACGGCAAGCCCGGCCGCGACTGCGGCACCCGCCGCTGCCACGCCGCCGCCGACAAACACCTCGTTCCACGCGATGCCCTCGCGTTCGAGCGCGCGCAGCGCCACGGCTCTTACTTTGCAAGGCTCGGTTTGCACAGCGAGCGGCAGTGGTTCGCCGGCTCGCGGCTCCCAGCCGGGCGCGGCGAGCCAGGAAATCGGCTCGGTGAAGAGCAACTGCCCGCCGTCGCGCGGACGTTCCTCGTCGGGCTCGAAGCGCACGATGATCGCGTCGAGTTGCCGCGCGTCGAACTGATCGAGCAAGACGGACGACGTGCCCAGATGCATTTCGATCACGAGCCCGGGATCGTGCCGGTGCAGCGTGGCGAGCAACGCCGGCAGCTCGGGCCCCGCGACATGTTCGCTCAAGCCGAGCGTCAATCGCCGCGATTCGATTGCGAGCGACCCGAGCGCGCGCTCGTGCGCGCTCAGCAAATCGCGCGCGGCATCGAGAAACGCGCTACCTTCCGCGGACAGGCGCACCGAGCGCGGCGTGCGCTCCAGCAACGGCTTGCCGAGATGCGCTTCCAACCGCTTCACCTTCAGACTGACGGCCGATTGGGTCGTATCGAGCGAATCGGCGGCGCGCGTGAAGCTGCGCAAATCCGCGACCAGCACGAACGCCCGAACCGCGTCGAGATCGAGTACTTTCATTTCTGGTTGAAATGAATGAAATAATCATTGATATCTGTTCATTATGTCAGAGCAGCCGTAACCTGCAAGCACCTATCACGAACAGGAGATTCACATGCCGTTCACTCGCATCGCAGTCCGCCCGGGCAAGTCCGCCGAGTACAAGAAGGCGCTGATCAACGGAATTCAGCGTGCGCTGGTCGAAACCTTCAACGTGCCCGAAGACGATTACTTCATGGTCATCAACGAATACGACGCCGACAATTTCGTGTTCAACCGGAGCTACCTGAACATCGCGCGCAGCGACGATCTCGTGATCATCCAGATCACGGCGAACGCCACAAGAGGCGTGGCAGAGAAGAAGAAACTCTACGCGGCGATCGCCGCTAATCTGGCGGGAAGCCCCGGTGTAAGAGGCGAAGACGTGTTTGTGAACATCGTCGAAGTGGCTAGGGAAAACTGGTCATTTGGACTTGGACTTGCCCAGTACGCTTGACGATTTCGGGTTCGTGCCCGCAATGGTGCACAGATCCGCGCCGAACACGAACACATGGACGCCTGACCCCCACTGTCGCCCGAGGCGCGATCCGCATTCCCCGTCATACCGCGCCGAACAGCAGCAGCACGATCACGACCACCACGACGATCCCGACGATGCCGGAAGGGTAGTAGCCCCAGGCGCGGCTATGCGGCCAGGTCGGGAACACGCCGATGAGCATCAGGATCAATAGAATCAGCAAGAGGGTTCCGATGGTCATTTGATCTCTCCTTGTCGTTTCATTTGCATTTCATTCGTCGCAAGCGATGTGCCACCGGGGTTGTTTGGCATGGCGCGCCGTGTAACATGAGACAACGCCGTCCGCCCCTTTTTTCGAGCTTTTGTATCGATGGGCGCGGGCAGCATCGACTCGAACTGCTCAGGGAAACGCACATGTCTCGTGTGGTCGAAATGTCGCTGGATGCGCCCGCGCTGGTCGCGCGCGAGTGGATGCAGCAGACCGTCGAGCAACCGGCTGCAAGGAAAACCGCCTCTGCGCGGGCGAAGCGAACTGCAAGCGGAGGTGTGATCGGCGAAGCGATGGCCGAAGCGCTGGATCATGTCGTTGAGTTTTCTCCGCAGTTATCACTGGTTTCTGCTCGCACGCCGCTGACGATCTATCCGCTGGCGCTGAGCCGCAAGCTGGCCGAGGCCGGATGGCGCGCGTCGGTGGAGGCGTCGGCCGAGGGGCGGCGGCTCGTGGTTTCGCGCCGCGAGTCCCATTCACCGGCCGTAACGCTTCGCGAGATCGTCTACGACGCGCGACTCGAATCCGGCGTCGCGCTCGCAGAGCAGGTGAGCGACGTGCCGTCCGAACTGCGGCAGGCGCTGGACGCGGCCGGCGCGCTCGCTTCGTTGGCTTCGGTGCTTCAATTGCAGCGCACGGTATGGCGCTGGACACCCCAAGACGGCCACCCCGTTGACGTCGTCATGAACGACGCGCTGGATGTGCCCCCGAACGCGATGCCGCCAGCACAGCCGCGCTTTTGCGAGCTGCTGGTGTCGACGCAATGCGACGACGGCGAAGCGCAGACTCCCCCCGAAGGCGAGCAGTCAGCCCCCGAGAGCGAACAACCGGCTCTCGAAGACGAACAGCCTGACTCGCTGACGCGCGCGATCCGCACGCTTTGCGCGGCGGCGCAGGCACTCGTCGCCGGGTTGCCCCTCTTCCCGGTCCTGCACGGCGTTCTCGAACGTCCGCCGCGCGATCCCGCCGATGAAGAGCCGGCGCGCGCAATACCGGTCGATCTCAGCGACATTCGAACGCCGCATGCCGCGCTGATCGCCATCGAAGCCAACGTTGCGCAGCAATGGTTCGGCAACGAACGCGGCGTGCGCGAAACCGCCACCATCGAGTTCGTGCATCAGATGCGTGTCGCGCAGCGGCGTCTGCGGACCGCGCTCAGGATCTTCTCGGGCTGGGCCGATGAGGACTGGACGACGCGCGTCGAGCCCGAGTTGCGATGGCTCGGCGAACGGCTCGGCGAGGCGCGCGATCTCGATGTGTTCGCCGATTCGACGCTGCCCGCGCTTGCGGCCGCGGATGTCGACGCGTCCACGTGGTCCGCGGTGCTGGCCGAGGCCGATGCGCGACGGTTCGAAGCACGCGCGCGCCTGCAGGCGGCGATGCGTTCGCGCCGGTACGCGCAACTGTCGTTGGCGTGGCTCGCATGGCTTGCCGAATTGCCCTTACGCAGCGCACCGGAAGCGCTCGCCGATTGCACGTTGCGCGAGTTCGTCGCCAAGCGTGTGCGCAAGCATTTCAAGCGGCTCACGGACACGTCGAAGCTCTCGGAGCTCGATGCGAAAGCGCGCCATCGCCATCGCATCGAGGCGAAGCGTCTGCGCTACATGCTGGAGTTCTTCGAATCGATCGCGTCGGGGCGCACGCGCCGCGACGTCGCCCGGACGTTGCAAAGAATTCAGAGCGTGCTCGGCGACGGCAACGACGCCATGGTCGCGTTGGGCTTTCTCGAACAGCTCGACATCACGCCATATCAGCAAGGCTTCGCGTGCGGATGGAGCCAGGCGGTCAATCGCTGCGCGGCGCAGGAGGGCGAGCGTTTGCTGCGCGCGCTCGAAGAGCCGCGTATCAAGCACGGCGCGTAGCGGCCGCGTCATATAATCGATCGTTCACTCGATCTCTTTAGACTCATGGCCCGTACCTCTACCTCGCCATCGCCATCGTCCGAATCGAGCGGCGAAGCGCTCGAACTCGGCGGCTCCGTCTGGCTGCGCGCGGGTCGCGAAACGCTCGGCGGGGCGGCGCGCATTGCGCTCCTCGAGGCGATCGGCGCAACCGGCTCGATCACCGGCGCCGCGAAAGCAGTCGGGATGAGCTACAAGGCCGCCTGGGACGCCATCGACACCATGAACAACCTCGCCGGCGAGCCGCTCGTCACCCGCGCGGCAGGCGGCAAGGGCGGTGGCGGCACCAAGCTGACGTCGCGTGCGACCCGGCTGATCGAGACGTTTCGCGTGGTCGAGCACGAGCATCGCAAGTTCATTGAACGCGCCAGCGCGGCAATTGAAGGCTTTGCCGGCGACTGGGATCTGATTGGGAGAATCGGCATGAAAATGAGCGCGCGCAATCAACTGTCCGGCACGATCACGTCGATCAAGCGCGGTGCCGTCAACGACGAAATCTCGGTCGGCTTGCCGGGCGGCCAGATCATCGTCGCTGTCGTCACGCACGAGAGCACCGAGTCGCTCGGGCTCGCCGAAGGCGGGGCGGCGTTTGCGTTGATCAAGGCGTCGTCGGTGCTGATCCTGGTCGACGACGCGGGCGGCGCGCCGATCAGGATCTCCGCGCGCAATCAGCTGCGCGGCACCGTCTCGAAGGTCACGCGCGGGGCAGTCAATTCCGAGGTCTCGCTGGAGCTCGCCGGCGGCACGGTGGTGACCGCGATCATCACGAACGAAAGCGTCGACACGCTCGCGCTCGCCGCAGGCGGGCAGGCGGTGGCCGCGTTCAAGGCGTCCAGCGTGATTTTGGGCGTGAACGGTTAAGCGTTGACGGCGTCAGGCATCGGAAGGGGGATGCGTGATCGGCCGCGTATTCTGCTCGATCGCGGCCGGGCGCGGATTATCGCGGCCCGCTTTCCAGCGGGCGCGGATAAACGGGCGCTCATGGCCCGATAAGTGAAGTGCGATGTGGGTGATCCAGCGCTGGGTCGGCACCCGCACATCGTGCAGCGCCACCGTCAGCATCAGAAGGCTCAACGCGACCGGTACCGCGTGCAGTTGTCCCGGCTTCGCATCCCACGACCACCAGACGAACACCATGGCGGCCAAAGCGCCGACCACGCACCCCGCCACTGCTTCCGACGGCGAATGCGCGTCGAGCACGACGCGCGAGAGCCCGACCGCAAGCCCCGCCGCGAGACCGATTACGACGCCGGCGAGCCGAGCCGGCCGCTGCGTGGGCAGCAGCATCAGAAAGAGCGCGACGGGATAGACGGCCGTCGAGAGCATCGCGTGGCCGCTCACGCCGGTGAAATCGAGCTCGCGCACGCCGACGCCCCAGCCAAGAAACGCGATCTTGGTCAACGCGACGACGCCGATCGCCACCCCCAAGAGCCCGAGCCACGCGGCCGCGAGCCGCCACGTATAGCCGAGCGCAAGCCAGAGCGCGATCGCGATTGCGAGGGGCAGCGTCAGACCCGCGCCGCCAAAACGCGTGATCGAAAGCCAGAGGTGAGTGGGCAAGTCAGGCATGAAACCAGGGGGCGCACAGCGCACGGCCAGTCGGAGGGATAAATTCTTAACGCGCCACGCGATCAACGGGACTACAACGAATGGCGTCGCGCAAATAGAAGTATAACGATGACGGCCGGGTTGCCGGAACGCATCTGTGATGCTCCGCACCCCGCTTGGGCCAGCAGCGCGGCGACGGGCCGCCAAAGCGGTCGGCAGTCTGTCAAAAATAGTGTTATGGTGCATTGCACCATGCCTGTCGTTCACTCGATTGGAGCTGCCCCTATTTTTAGCGAGCCGACTCGATGACCAAAAGTCTGACGAAAATCTGGCTGGGAGGCTTGAAGCGCCTCCTGGCGATTCAAGCGGAACATGCGCAAAAGCGCGCCAAACGCGCGGCACTCAAGACGAAACGTCCCGTCGGGAAGCCCGGCAAAAAAGCCCGCAGGAGCGCCGCCGAAGCGGCCGTGACGCCGGTGCGCGAATCGCGCGTGCGTCCGCGGGCGGCGGCCTGGGCCGGCGGCACTTGGACGCGCTCGTTCCACTCCGCGCCGCCCGCGCCCGGACGGCTCGTCAATCACTTGTCTTACGGGCTCTATCTTCCGGCCGGCGCCTCTCATGCCGAATCGTTGCCGCTTGTCGTGATGCTCCACGGCTGCAAGCAGACCATCGACGAATTCGCCGAAGGCACGCGGATGAATCTGCTCGCCGACCGGTTCGGCTTCGCGGTCGTCTATCCAGAGCAGTCAAAGCATAGTCACGCGCACCGCTGCTGGCACTGGTACGACGACCGCGAGCAAGCGGGACGCGGGGAGGCTGGGGCGGTGGCGTCGCTCGTCGATGCGCTTGTCGCCGAGCACGGATTCGACGCCGAAAGCGTCTATGTCGCGGGGCTGTCGGCGGGAGCGGGCCTGACGTCGCTGCTCGCGCTCCACTATCCCGAGCGGTTTGCCGCGGTCGCGCTGCATTCCGGGCCGGTGTTTGGCGACGCCCACTCCGGGATGGCCGCCATGGACGTGATGCGGCGCGGCAGCCATCACGATCCGGCGGCGCTGGTCGACCAGGTGACCGATATCGCCACTTACCCGGGGATGCCGGCCGTCGTCATCCACGGCGACTCCGACCGGGTCGTTGCGCCGAAAAACGCCGACCAACTCGCGGTGGAGTTCGCGCGGCTCAATGGGCTCGTCGATGCGGAGGGCGCCAGTGTCGCCGGAGACGTTCGCGAGAAACGCAAAGACGGCGTGCTCACGCGTGACTACGTAAAGGGCGGCCGGCGCGTGGTGAGGCTGTGCCGCGTCGCGGGGCTCGGCCACGAATGGGCCGGCGGCGACGACGCGGTGCCGTTCCATTCTTCGAGGGGACCGGACGCGAGTGCGCTGATCTGGGACTTCTTTCAAAAGCAGCGCCGCCCGCAAGTTGAACGGGCCGCTGCAAGCCCCGCCGCAGCGGACCTTAGCCCATTCGACGCAGGCCGTGACGGCTGAGCAACAGCTCTAAATTTGAGACTAGCGCTCTACTAGGGTTATCCCTATAATACGGGTTATCACCTAGGCACTAACGCTTAGTCAAATTCTGGAGTCCGCCATGTATCTGCTGAGCCGCCTGTTCCTGTTCCTTACGAAGTCCACCGAGCAACGCTTGAAAGAGCGCAACGACGCCTATCTGGCCGAAGCCACCGATCTCTACGATCTCGAATTCCGCATGCGCAAGCTCGACCGCGACGCGTCGGTTGCGTATCCGTCGTGGATGGTGCAGCGCTAAGCAGCGCCGAGTAGCGGCAGAAGGTGCACGTCAGAATGCCGGCCCGTGGGCCGGCATTTTGTATTTCGACGCAAGGCCAAGACCTTCCTGATCGCTCGGCTGCTTGAATCAGGGAGCCGGCGAGCTGGGCGCCTCCGGCTTCTCGGGCGTTTGCACGCCGAAGCAGCCGCGATAGGTCGCGTAGAACGAGCAGTAGAGCATCGTCGTCAGGATGACCGATGCGGGCATCAACACGGCGAGCGCGTAGTCGGCCGCGCCGACCGCCTGGAGCAACGCCGACAGTCCGAGCGACACCGTGATGGCCGAAGCGAACCACAACGCCGCATAGACGATGAACGCGCCGCGATTGCGCCAGCAGCTCACGACGCTGAAGAACATCGCTTTCGCGGGCGGCACATCGTGCCATGCCGCCAGAACCGGCGCGAACCAGAACAGCATCGAGACGGGGACATAGCACCCCAGCGCCACCAGCACGGCGAGCGGAATCGCGCTGTTGGCGAACTCTGCCTGTTCGACTTCGGCACTGCCCATCATCACCTTGAACAGGACGCCGCCGTCAGCGAGCGCGGAGCCCGCGAACACGAGCGCCATCGCCACGACGTACAACGCGCCGAGCACGACCAGCCGTCGCGCGACGATACCGCCATACGAGCGGAACCCGTCGACGAGAATCGTCGGAAACACGGGCTTGCCGGCGACCGTATCGCGACATGCGGCCATGAAGCCGACCGCGACGCCCGGAATGAACGCGAGCGGCAGCACCGTGCCGACGACCGGAATCCGCGAGACGAGCGTCATCGCGACGAGATAGGTGAAGAAAATCGTCAGAAACGCCAGCGGGTTTTTGCGGAACAGCCAGATGCCTTGCCGGAACCACACATAGCCGGTCTTTGCGGGGACTTCGATCAGTTGCATGTTGGGACGCCAGGGAGCGCGTTGCCGTTCAGGCGTTCGCGCAAGATGCGCTCGAAATGGGTGGGGTCGTGCGGCTTGAGCATTTCGGCGGCACGCGGCAGATGGAAATCATACAGGCGCGAAACCCAGAAGCGATAG
>DATGHJ010000557.1:0-2042 GCA_035308085.1 Trinickia sp.
ATGCTCGGCCGCGCGGCGGCGGACCTGTGGATGAAGACGTTCGACTCGGTCTGCGCGCTCGTCGACGGCGCGACGTGCGAGTGCGTGCCGACCGGCATCGACTATCTGCGGCGGCAGGAAAACGCGCCCGATACCGAGTTGCCGCGCAATCTGTGCATCGTGCGCCCCGACGGCCAGCGGCTCGCGGTCGACTATTCGGTGGCGACGATGCGCGACGCCGACGGCAACGCGTTGGGCACGGTGATGGTGCTGCACGACGTGAGCGCGGAGCGCAAGCATGCCGCGGAACTCGCGTATCAGGCGACGCACGACGAACTGACCGACTTGTTCAATCGCCGCGAATTCGAGCGCAGGCTGAGCCGCTTGCTCGAACCCGGCGCGGGCGGCCACGCGGAGCATGCGGTGCTGTTCCTCGATCTCGACCAGTTCAAGGTCGTCAACGACACGAGCGGTCACGCGGCGGGCGACGAGCTGATCAAGCACGTCGGCGCGACGCTCAAATCGTGCCTGCGTTCGAGCGACATCCTCGCGCGCCTCGGCGGCGACGAGTTCGGCATCGTGCTGCCGCGTTGCACGATCGCGAAAGCGCTGCAGATCGCGGACAACCTGCGCCAAGCCGTGTCGGACATCCATCTGCCCTGGACCGAGCGCGTGTTGACGACGGGCGTGAGTATCGGGGTGGTGGGCGTCGGCGCGAACCTGACGTCGTCGAAGGAAGTCATGAAAGCGGCGGACGTCGCCTGCTATATGGCGAAGGAAAAGGGCCGCAATCGCGTGCACCACTTCCGCTTCGACGATCAGGAGCTGTCGGCGACGCACAAGCAGATGGAGTGGGTGTCGCGCGTGAAGGCCGCGCTCGAGCAGGGTCGCTTCTGTCTGTATACGCAGAAGATCGCACCGTTGAAAAGCAGTGGGAAGAAGGGCAGGGAGAACGCGCAGAACGGCGCGCACGTCGAGCTGCTGCTGCGCATGAAGGACGAAGCCGGCGCGCTCGTGCCGCCGTCGTTCTTCATCGGCGCGGCCGAGCGCTTCAATCTGATGCCCGCCATCGACCGCTGGGTCATCGCGCGCGCGTTCTCGGCGATCGCCGAGAACGCGAACGAGGTCGGCACGTGGTCGATCAATTTGTCGGGGGCTTCGCTTGGCGACGAGCGCCTGCTCGACTACATCGTCGAGCAGCAGAAGCGGCACGGCGTCTCGTTGAGACAGGTGTGCTTCGAAATCACGGAGACCGCCGCGATCACGAACTTGCAGAAAGGCATCGCGTTGATCAACAGCCTGCGCGAGCTGGGCTGCCGCTTCGCACTCGACGACTTCGGCGCGGGCATGTCGTCGTTCAACTACTTGAAGCATCTGCACGTCGATTACTTGAAGATCGACGGCAGCTTTATTCGCGGCATCGTCAACAGCGCGCTCGACCGCGCGATCGTGCAGTCGATCAATCAAGTCGCCCATGCTACCGGCAAGCAAACGATCGCGGAGTTCGTCGAGAACGACGCGATCATCGAATGCCTGAGCGAGATGGACGTCGACTATGTGCAGGGGTACGGCGTCGGCATGCCGGAACCGCTCGCGCTGCCGCCGCGCGTTCCGGCGCATGAGGACGCGTTTGCGGACGAGCCGGAATAGGGCCTGTTGGTTTTGTTCGCGCTTTCGTTCGGGATCGTCATGCCGTTGCGCTTGACGAGTTCGGCGGCGGGGATGAGGGCTGGAGTCGATGCCATGGCCGGTTTTCTTTCAGGGTTCAGATTAGTCGCGATCGGGCGCGCCGAGCGGAAAGAACGAGCGATAGGGCCGGGCTTCGTCGACGGCGCGTGCGAACGACGGCCGCTTCAACAACCGTTGCCGGTATGCGATGACGTGCCGGAAATCGGCGCCGATGCGATGTGTCCAGTCGGCGTAGAACAGGGACGGCGCGGCGCCGCAGTCGGCGAGGCTGAAGCTGTCGCCCGTGGCCCACTCGCGGCTTGCCATGACGTCGTCGAGCCAGGCGTAGGCGGTGTCGAGCATCGCGCGTGCCTCGGCGACGCCGCGTGCGTCGC
>DATGHJ010000558.1:0-2494 GCA_035308085.1 Trinickia sp.
TTTGCGCCATTTCTGCTCCTCAATGATCCCGTCGACCATTCCCGCGCTCGTCGCCCATGCCTCCGGCCATCCGTTCCTCGGCCAGCATCTGGTAATGGGCGAAGGCGAACACAGCGGTTCGGCCTGCGCACGGTTTCGCAACGTCGAGATCGGCAGCGCCTACGAGCCGATCTTCGACGTCAGCATGCACGGCATCCCGCAGACGCTGACGTCGTCGCCCGAAAGCGCCGACCGCTTCGGCGACGAACTGGGCTTCCAGGCGATCACGCAGCGGCTCGACGGCACAGCCTTCGATCCGTTCGACACCGTTGCGGACGACCAGGAACTCGTCGCGCTGGATCGTCTTTCCCGCGCGCTGCACGCCATCAATTTCTTCGGCGCGCGCCGGCATGGGCTCTTGTTTCTGCGCGTGCACGAGCGGCTGCTCAAGAGCGTGAAGTACGACCACGGCCGTCACTTTTCGTCGGTGTTGGTTTCGTTCGGGCTGAACCCCGCGCGAGTCGTGATCGAGCTGCCGAGCGCCGCGGTCGCGCACCGGACGTTTCTCGGCTATCTGACGAAGAGCTACCAGCTCTATGGCTTCAAGGTGGCGGGGAATCTGCCGAACGCGGGGCACATCCTGTCGGTGTCCGATATGGCGCGGCTCGATTTCATCAAGATGGATGCGGGCGCGGCGCTGCGCGATTCGATGGTGAAGCCGCTCGTTGGCTACGCGAACCGGCTCAAGATTCCGCTCATCTTCAGTCGCGTCGCCGACGAAGCCCAGTTCGACGCGCTCCAGCAATACGACGTGCGCTTCGTTCAAGGGCCATTGTTCGCGACGCACGACCGGACGGTCTAAGCCCGGCGCCCCTCCTTATTCCGCCTGTCCGAGCCGCCGCGCCAACGCCTTGAGCTTCGGCGCGACGCGCTCGCGAAACACGTCCTCGCCCATCGACGACGCTGGTCCGCTGCAGCTCAGGACGAGCCAGCGCCCATCGCGCGGCTCGCGAAACGGAACGGCGACCGCATTCACGTCTTCGTGCCAATCGCGAAATGAAAAGCAGCAGCGCTCGCCGGCGAAACCTTCGATCGCGCGCTCCGCCGCACCGACGAGCGCGGCTGCGGCCTCGCCGGCCGCACGCTTTAACTCCGTGAAAAGCGCCGCCCGAACCTCCAGAGGCTGCACCGCCAGATAGGCGCGCCCCATCGAACTCGTGAGCATCGACAGGCGCGAGCCCGACGCCAGCCCGAGCGTCAGTGCGGTTTCGCTGCGGATCGTCTCCAGATAGATCATGTCGAGCCCGTCGCGGCATCCGAGCGACACCGCGGCGCCGACCTCGCGCGCGAGCGCACGCATATGCGGCCGCGCGAGCTCGAGCGTATCGGTGCCCGCGAGCAGCGCGTAGCCGAGCGACAGCACGCCCGCATCGAGTGCGTACTTGCCGAGCCCTTCGTCGAAACGCAGGTACCCGAGCACGGTCAGCGTGTAGGCGAGCCGATTGACCGTCGCCTTCGGCAGTCCCGTACGCGCGACGAAATCGCGGTTGCCAAGCATCGTCTCGCCGGGCCGGAATGCGCGCAGCAGATCGAGCCCGCGCGCGAGCGCGACGACGAACTTGCGCTCGTCGATCGAATCGGTGGAACCGTCGAAATCGGACGGAGTGGAAGCGGACATGACAGGGTGCTACACTCGATCGTGAATTGCAAAACATTGTTCCGCATAGCGGAACTATAGTCAAGACCCGCTTAGGAGAGACCGCCATGGCCGACGCCGCCCAGTTCCAATGGGACGACCCGCTGCTTTTGAATCAGCAACTCACCGACGAAGAACGCATGGTGCGCGACGCCGCACAGGCGTACGCGCAGGACAAGCTTCTGCCGCGCGTCACCGAAGCCTTCCGCCACGAGCGCACGGACGTCGAAATCTTCCGCGAGATGGGCGAACTGGGCCTGTTGGGGCCGACGATCCCCGAGCAGTACGGCGGCCCGGGCCTGAACTACGTGAGCTACGGACTGATCGCGCGCGAAGTGGAGCGCGTGGATTCGGGCTACCGGTCGATGATGTCGGTGCAGTCGTCGCTCGTGATGGTGCCGATCTTCGAATTCGGCTCCGACGCGCAGAAGGCCAAGTACCTGCCGAAACTCGCGACCGGCGAATGGATCGGCTGTTTCGGCCTCACCGAGCCGAACCACGGCTCCGATCCGGGCAGCATTGTGACGCGCGCAAAGAAGGTCGACGGCGGCTACTCGCTGTCGGGCTCGAAGATGTGGATCACGAACTCGCCGATCGCCGACGTGTTCGTCGTCTGGGCGAAGCTCGAGGAAGACGGCAAGGACGACATTCGCGGCTTCATCCTGGAGAAAGGCTGGAAGGGGCTCTCGGCGCCTGCCATCCACGGCAAGGTGGGCCTGCGCGCCTCGATCACCGGCGAAATCGTGCTCGACGAAGTGTTCGTGCCGGAAGAGAACCTCATGCCGGGCGTGAAGGGCCTGCGCGGTCCGTTCACCTGCC
>DATGHJ010000559.1:0-9886 GCA_035308085.1 Trinickia sp.
GAGGCGCGTGTCGCGGCGCGCGAAGCGCTTCTCGCCGCTCTTGCATTCGGAAGGCGCGAGCTGGGAACGGCGTCCCTACTTCATCGAAGCGATGCGTGCCCCGGGGCGCGCGCATCTGACCGCGCCGTATCTGTCGATCAACGAGGCACACCTGTGCGTGACGGCGTCGATCGCGGCGCAGACCGCGCACGGCCTGCAGGTGCTGTGCGCCGACATCAACTGGGAAGCGGCCCTGCATCGCGTCTGACGGCGCGCGACGTCGTTTTCACCCGGCGAGTCCAGACCTGCCCATCCGGCAGACGAAGCGAAAAAGTACTATCTTGAGCACTGGATTTGCCGCAGGGGCGGCCCGCCGGAGCGCCGGCGGCCGGACGGCTCGCCCCCCGCGATCACGAGGAACGTCATGCAGCCATACAACCAGCTCGTACCGACCGTCATCGAACAGTCGGGACGCGGCGAGCGCGCCTACGACATCTATTCACGCCTCTTGCGGGAGCGCATTGTGTTCCTGGTCGGACCCGTGGAGGAACAGACAGCGAGCCTGATCGTCGCGCAGATGCTGTTCCTCGAATCGGAGAATCCCGACAAGGACATTTATTTCTACATCAACTCGCCGGGCGGCTCGGTGTACGACGGCCTCGCGATCTACGACACGATGCAGTTCATCAAGCCCGACGTGTCGACGCTGTGCACGGGCTTCGCCGCGAGCATGGGCACGTTCCTCCTTGCAGCCGGGGCAAAAGGCAAACGCTTCGCGCTGCCGAACGCGCGCATCATGATTCATCAGCCCTCGGGCGGCAGCCAAGGCACGGCCGCCGACATCGAGATCCAGGCGAAGGAAGTCCTGTTCTTGCGCGAACGCTTGAACAAGGTGCTCGCCGAGCGCACCGGCCAAAGCGTCGAGCAGATCGCGAGGGACACCGATCGCGATAACTTCATGTCCGCGGTCGCCGCCAAGGAATACGGCTTGATCGACGATGTGCTGACGGAGCGCACTTCGCTGCCGTCCGCCGCGAGCCGCAATCTGCTTTGAGCGGCGCCGGTGTTGCGTCGAGCCGGCGCTGCATTCGTCGGTAGAAATCGCGCCAACGTCCGGCACGGCGCGCCACGCTGCGTTCGTCCGCTATACGCCGGTCACATCGGCGGCGTAAACTTCCATAGTGCTGCCCCGACGCCCCTGCCGGGCCACATTCCACGCTGACAAGCAAAGGCGCGCCATGTCAAGCAACTCCCCTGTCAACGGCGGGCGGGCAGGCTCCGACACGCCGGATCTGCTCTACTTGCTTTCAGGCGTCGGCGAGTTCAGCCGCGATGTGTTCCCCGGCAACGAAGACCTGTTCAAGAGCCTCGCGCACCAACAGAACCCGCACACGCTCTTCATCACTTGCGCCGATTCGCGTGTGTCGCCGGAAATGATCACGCAGACCCGCCCCGGCGAATTGTTCGTGTGCCGCAATATCGGCAACATCGTGCCCGCGTACGGCGAGATGCTCGGCGGCGTCTCGGCGGTCGTCGAGTACGCGGTGCTCGCGCTCAATGTCCGGCAAGTCGTCGTGTGCGGTCATACCGATTGTGGCGCGATGAAGGGGCTCGCGGCGGACGTATCGATTGCCGACGAGATGCCGACCGTCCATGCGTGGCTGCGCAATGCCGAAGCCGCACGCAGCGTCGTGCGTACGCGCAAGATCGAGCACGATCACGTCGTCGAGGCGCTCGTCGAGGAAAACGTGCGCCTGCAATTGATGCATCTGCGCACCCACCCGGCCGTCGCCGCGCGCCTTGCCGAAGGACGGCTCGCCCTGCAGGGCTGGGTGTACGACATCGGGCACGGCAAGATCTCGGTGTTCGACGAACAGGGCAGCCAGTTCCTGACGCTCGAAGAAGCGCGCGAGCGCCTGCAGAATCTGCAGAGCAAGGCCGCGCCGTGATCGTTCCGGGCCGCGCTCGCCTCGGACAAGTCGTTCTCTATGTCGGGCGCCCGCTGGCTTTGTTGTTCCTCTGGGACGTGCTCGTCACCATCGCGTATTTCATCAAAGGCATCGATAACCGGTACATCTCGTTTCCGCATCTGCCGCTCACCTTGCTCGGCTCCGCGATCGCGATCTACCTGGGCTTTCGCAATACCGCCGCCTACGCGCGCTGGTGGGAAGGGCGCACGCTGTGGGGCGCGATGATCAACTACTCGCGCAGTTTCGGACGCGAAATGCAGACGCTGCTGCCATGCGAAGCAACGGCATTGCAGCGCTCGTTGATCCTCCGGCACGTTGCCTACGTTCACGCGCTGCGCCTGCACCTGCGCCGCCAGACGCCATGGGACGAACTCACGCCCCGCCTGCCGCGAGACGAAATCGCGCGCCTGCAGCAAGTCGCGAACGTGCCGAACACGATTCTCAACGAGACGGCACGAATCATCGCGCGCGAAGTGTCGCTCGACAACATCCGGCTGACCACCATCGAACAGACGATGCGCGAACTGCTGAACGCGCAAGGGGGCATGGAGCGCATCCGGAACACGCCTTTTCCTCAGCAATATGCGACCTACCCTGCGCTATTCACGCATGTGTTCTGCATCCTGTTGCCGCTCGGTCTGGTCGAATCGCTCGGCATCTTCACGCCGCTCGGTTCGACCGGTGTCGGCTTTCTGTTTCTAGCATTGCCGCAAATCGGCAACGACATGGAGCATCCGTTCTCGAACACGCCGAACGACGTGCCGCTCACTGCGATCACGCGCACGATCGAGATCGACTTGCGGGACAGCCTGGGCGAAGCGCACGAATTGAAGCCGGTGCAGCCGGAGAAAGGCGTGTTGTGGTGAGTGGACTGCGTTGAGCGCACGCCAGTCTAAAAACGTGACGAGCAAAAAGCAGAAAGCCCCCGATTCGAGGGCTTTCTGCTTTTACTGCTTAAACCAGATTTGGCGAGATTTGGCTTACGCGCCGAAATTCTTCGCGGCGAAGTCCCAGTTCACGATGTTCCAGAACGCTTCGACAAACTTCGGACGCGCGTTGCGGTAATCGATGTAGTAAGCGTGTTCCCACACGTCGATCGTGAGGAGCGGCTTCGCGTCGGTCGTGAGCGGCGTGGCGGCGTTGCTGGTCGAGACCAGATCGAGCGAGCCATCGGCCTTCTTCACGAGCCATGCCCAGCCCGAGCCGAACGTGCCGACTGCCGTTGCCGTGAACGCTTCCTTGAACTTGTCGTAGGAACCCCACTTCGCGTTGATCGCGTTGCCGAGTGCGCCCGTCGGTGCGCCGCCGCCGTTCGGGGAGAGGCTGTTCCAGAAGAACGTGTGATTCCAGATTTGCGCTGCGTTGTTGAAGACGCCGCCCGACGACTTCTTCACGATCTCTTCGAGCGACAGGCTCTCGAACTCGGTGCCCGGAATCAGCTTGTTCAGGTTGGTCACATAAGTCTGATGATGCTTGCCATAGTGAAACTCGAGCGTCTCTTCCGACATGTGCGGGGCGAGTGCATTCTTCGCGTACGGCAGCGGCGGGAGCGTATGTTCCATGATGCTGTTCCTTCTATCGAGTTTGTGGGGATTGGCGACTGACGCTTTGGAGCACTGGATTGTAGGCGACTTGGAATAACCCCGCAAACCAGTGGTCTTTTATAGAGAGCATGGTTCGCGCCGGTTGTGGATGACGCGTAAATAGTGCTCATCGAACAGACGCGGACGCTGCAAAAACGGCTGCGTCAAAGGCTATCGGAAAGGCGCGGCTGAATGTCGGCGAGCGCGATGTCGGCCGACCCTTCTGCGAGATGGACTGTCAGACGCCGGTTGAGTTTCAGCGCCGACGGCGAACGCACCGCTCGTCCGTTCCGCGCATCGAGCAGCGCAGCATAGCCGCGCTCGAGCGTGCGTTTCGGGCTCAGCACTTCGAGCCGTGCAGCCAGCGTTTCGACGCGCGCGGTCTGCCGTTCGTGATGCCGAAGCGTGGCCGCTTCGAGCCGTTGCGCGAGCCCCGCCAACGCATTGCGATGCATCGCGAGATCGGGCCGCCAGCGCTGCCAGCGCAACTGCACGAGCGCGAAACTCGCACGCGCATCGCGCACCGGGCGCGCCCCCGCCGACGCCAGCCGCACCTGCAATTGCTGCAAGTGCGTGCGCTGCCGCTGCAAACGCTCGGCCGGACTCACGAGCCGTCGCGCGAGCCAGTCGAGCTGCTGCGCGCGGCGCTCCATCATGCGGCCGAAGCTGCGGGCGATCGTGGCGTGCCGATGGTCGAGATCGCGTAGCAGGAGGGTCCGCTGCGGGCTGACGAGTTCGGCGGCGCCGGTGGGCGTCGGGGCGCGCACGTCGGCGGCAAAATCGGCGATCGTGAAATCGGTCTCATGGCCGACGCCGCTCACGACCGGCAACTCACTCGCCGCGATCGCCCGCGCCAGCACCTCTTCGTTGAATGCCCACAAGTCCTCGATCGACCCGCCCCCTCGGCAGACAATCAGCACATCGGTCTCGCGCCTCGCGTTCGCGGTCTCGACCATCGCCGCGACTTTCTCGCTCGCGCCCGCGCCCTGCACGGGCGCCGGATAGACGATCACGGGAATATGCGGGGCGCGGCGCGCCAAGGTCGTGAGCACATCGCGCAGTGCCGCGGCCTGCAACGACGTGACGATGCCGATCGCGCGCGGGTGCGCCGGCACCGCGCGCTTGCGTTCGGCGGCGAAGAGTCCTTCGGCTTCGAGCTGCGCCTTGAGCCGCAGGAACGCTTCATACAGGCGCCCTTGCCCGGTGCGCCGCACCGCCTCGACGTTCAGCTGCAGCTCGCCGCGCGGCTCGTACATCGTGACGAGCGCGCGCACTTCGATCTTGTCGCCTTCGCGCGGCGTGAATTCGGCGTACTGCGCGCGGCCGCGAAACATCACGCAGCGCATCTGCGCCTGCGCGTCCTTGATCGAGAAGTACCAGTGGCCACTCGCCGCGCGCGTGAAATTCGATACTTCGCCCGACACCCAGACGAGCGGAAACGTCCGTTCGAGCATCGTGCTGATCGCGCGATTGAGCGCCGAAACCGGCACGACGGCGTCGCCTCCAAATGGGCCGGCCGAACTTCCGGCGCCCTGTCCGGGGGAAGAAAAAGGGGTATCCGATGGCATGGAGAACGATGAAAATCCTGACCGGACAGACAATAGACCGGCCGGTAAGCCGCGTCCAGAGCGGCGGAGCAGATGGTGGGAAGTTTCCACATTGATGCACGGCAACAGCAAAATCGCGCGATCCATTGCCGCAGCCAGCGAACTCGTCGTAAGTTATTGATCTATAACGATTTAACATTCGTAGGACCAAAGCGCTTGCCGATGAAAGGCTTGATTTTCCAGGCTCGCGGCCTTTTCCGGAGAAAGTTCTTCACAGAGTTATCCACAGGCACGCGAGCGCGTCGACCATCGTGCGATTCACGGAGGGCGAGCCGCGGCGCGACTTGCCCGGATAAAGCCAGCCGCGCTAGAGTGGCGGGTTCCGAAGCCGTTTGAGTGCCAGAAGGGAGTGCCAGAAGACCGACGGCCGCGTTCACTGAAGTCAGCATGCAACACACTGCGTCACCGGCATCGGGCACGCCCGAGCCGTCGTTTGCCGCACACCCGATCTTGCCGTTTGCCCGGAGAACCGCGTTGATGTTTCCCTTGGGGTTGGTGACCTTCCCGTGCGCCGCAGCGTCACACGCCGCGCCGACGCATCGCCGATGAGCGCGATGAACCGCCTCGCCTCCCGTCTGGAAGCGCGCATCACAAGCGAATGGCAGCGCCGCGGCGCGCTCGCGTGGGCACTGCTCCCGTTTGCGGGCGTGTTCGGCGCCGTCGCTGCGCTGCGGCGCATGAGCTTTGCCTTCGGGTGGAAAAAGCGCGTGCCGATCGGCGTTCCGGTCGTGATCGTCGGCAACGTGACCGTCGGCGGAACCGGCAAAACGCCGACCGTCATCGCCCTCGTCGAAGCCTTGCGCTCGGCCGGCTACACGCCCGGCGTCGTATCGCGCGGCTATCGCGCGAAGATCAAGGGGCCCGCGGCCGTCACGCCGTCATCGTCCCCGGATCAGGCCGGCGACGAGCCGCTTCTGATCGCCCGCCGCACCGGCGCGCCTGTGTTCGTGTGCCCGGACCGCGTGGCGGCGGCCCTCGCGCTGCTCGCCGCCCATCGCAACGTCGACGTGATCATCAGCGACGACGGCCTGCAGCACTACCGTCTCGCGCGCGATGTCGAGCTCGTCGTGTTCGATCAGCGCCTCGGCGGCAACGGCTTCCTGCTGCCGGCCGGGCCGCTGCGCGAACCGCTCTCGCGCCGGCGCGACGCGACGCTCATCAACAGCCCGTACCAGCGCACGCTGCCCGCGTGGCCGAACACCTACGCGCTGAATCTCACGCCCGGCGACGCCTGGCACCTCGCCAACCCGGCCCTGCGGCGCCCGCTCTCGCAGTTCGCGAACCAGCGCGTGCTGGCTGCAGCGGGCATCGGCTCGCCCGAACGTTTTTTTGCGACGCTGCGCGCGGCGGGCCTATCGCCGACTACGCGCGCGTTACCCGACCATTACGCGTTTCGCGACAATCCGTTCGTCGATGCCGACGCCGATGCCATCCTGATCACCGAAAAGGATGCGGTAAAATTAGGGACCTGGCGCGACGCGCGGATCTGGGTCGTTCCCGTCGAAGCCGCGCTGGACCCTCGCCTCATCGCCCTAGTTGTGGAGAAACTCCGTGGACGCTCGCCTGCTTGAAATTCTCGTATGCCCCATTTGCAAGGGGCCGCTCAGCTACGACCGCTCCGCGCAGGAACTGATCTGCAATGCCGACAAGCTCGCGTATCCGATCCGCGACGGCATTCCGGTGATGCTGGTCGACGAGGCGCGCCAGACTGTCGAAGGCACGCCGGTCGAGCCGCTCAATCCGTCGTCCGGGTCCTGACTCTCCCTGCTGCGATCCCCTTCGATGACCGATTCCGCTCGTTCCAACGCACCGCCCTTCGTGGCCGTCGTGCCGGCCCGCCTCGCGTCCACGCGCCTGCCTCAGAAACCGCTCGCCGACATCGGCGGCAAGCCGATGGTCGTGCGCGTCGCCGAGCGCGCGCGCGAGTCGGGCGCCGAGCAAGTGCTGATCGCAACCGACGCGCCCAGCGTGCTCGACGCCGCACGCGCACATGGCATCGACGCGCTTTTGACGCGCGCCGACCACCCGTCGGGCACCGATCGCCTCGCCGAAGTCGCCGCGCACTTCGGCTGGAGCGACGACACGATCGTCGTCAACGTGCAAGGCGATGAACCGCTGATCGACCCGGCACTCGTGCGCGGCGTAGCGGCGCACCTCGCTGCCAACGCCGATTGCGCGATCGCCACGGCGGCGCACCCGATCTCCGAAACCGCCGAAGTCTTCAGCCCGAACGTCGTGAAGGTCGTGCTCGACAAGCGCGGCGTCGCGCTGTATTTCTCGCGCGCGCCGATCCCCTGGATGCGCGACGCGTATCAACCGCATTGGTCAGCGGCCAAACCAGACCTCGCCGCAATGCCCGCGCCGCCGGCCGACACCGTGTTCCGTCACATCGGCCTCTACGCCTATCGTGCGCGTTTCCTGCGTACCTATCCCACGCTCGCGCAAGCGCCGATCGAACACACCGAAGTGCTCGAGCAATTGCGCGCGATGTGGCACGGCGAGCGCATCGCGGTGCTCGTCACGCGTGAAGCGCCCGCCCCCGGCGTCGATACGCCGGCCGATCTGGAACGCGTAAGGTCCCTTTTTCGGTCTGAAAGCTAACAACCCATGGCATAATCAGTTTCGATTGCGCGAGCCATCCGAAACATTCGGCCATTAGGTTTCCCTCTCGTTTGCCCTGCCACCCGCCTCTGAGCGCCGTCCAACCGATGTGCTGCTGGAAGGCGGGCCGCTTTTTTGCACGACTGGAGCAGCGAGACTGGTGGGCGCCATTGCGCCTCGCGACGCAGAATTCACATACGATTCGGAGATATCACCATGCGTTTGATCCTGTTGGGCGCACCCGGCGCGGGCAAGGGCACCCAGGCAAACTTCATCAAGGAAAAATTCGCGATTCCGCAGATTTCCACCGGCGACATGCTGCGTGCAGCCGTCAAGGCGGGCACGCCGCTCGGCCTCGAAGCGAAGCGCTACATGGACGCGGGCGAACTCGTCACGGATGAACTCATCATCAATCTCGTCAAGGAACGCCTGCAAGCGCCGGATTGCGCAAACGGCTATCTGTTCGACGGTTTTCCGCGCACACTGCCGCAAGCGGAAGCGATGAAGGAAGCGGGCGTCGCGATCGATTACGTGCTCGAAATCGACGTGCCGTTCGACGAGATCATCGTCCGCATGAGCGGCCGCCGCACGCACCCGGCATCGGGCCGCACGTACCACGTGAAGTTCAATCCGCCGAAGGTCGAAGGCAAGGACGACGTGACGGGCGAACCGCTGATCCAGCGCGATGACGACAAGGAAGAGACGGTCAAGAAGCGCCTCGACGTGTACGTGGCGCAAACGAAGCCGCTGATCGACTACTACAACCAGTGGGCGCAGCGCGGCGCGGAAAACGGCTTGAAAGCGCCGGAATACCGCCGCATCTCGGGCATCGGTTCGGTTGATGAAATTCGTCAGCGCGTGTTCGATGCGCTGAACTGATCGCACCCGCCGCACTTCGGCCGAGACGCACGCTGCAGCACAAAAAACCCGCCGTGAAAACACCGGCGGGTTTTTTTACGGCAAGCGACAATACCCACGCTCAATCCGGCTCGACGTTCGGCGGCCCGAACCCAAGCGCCAAAACGTCGCGCCTCGCGGCAACCATCTTATGCCCGGGCGCATCGAACCATTACAATCGTCGCTTTCGCGATACCAACGATAACGGCGAAGAAACCCATTCTTTACCCAGGAAAAGGAGCAGCAAGATGGAGATCCGCGGCAACGCATTTCTGATTACCGGCGGCGCGTCCGGCCTCGGCGCAGCCACCGCGCGCCTGTTGGCGGAGCACGGCGGCAAGGTCGTGATCGCCGACCTGAACGAAAGTGCGGGCATTGCGCTGGCGAAGGAACTCGGCGGCGTGTTCGTCAAATGCGACGTGACGCGCGAAGAAGACGCGACGCAGGCCGTCGCGGCGGCGACGCAACTCGGCACGCTCTCCGGGCTCGTGAACTGCGCGGGCGTCGCGCCTGCGATCAAGACCGTCGGCAAGGACGGCCCGCACCCGCTCGACGCATTCGCAAAGACCATCTCGATCAATCTGATCGGTACCTTCAACGTGCTGCGCCTGGCAGCGGCGGCAATGGCAAAGAACGAGCCGAACGCGAACGGCGAGCGCGGCGTGATCATCAATACGGCGTCGGTCGCGGCGTTCGACGGGCAAATCGGCCAAGCAGCCTATGCCGCCTCGAAGAGCGGCGTGGCCGGCATGACGCTGCCGATCGCGCGCGACCTGTCGCGCAACGCGATCCGCGTGATGACGATCGCCCCCGGCATCTTCGAGACGCCGATGCTGCTCGGCATGCCGCAGGAAGTGCAGGACGCGCTCGGCGCGATGGTGCCGTTCCCCTCGCGCCTCGGCAAACCCATCGAGTACGCGATGCTCGTCAAGCAGATCTTCGACAACACGATGCTGAACGGCGAAGTGATTCGTCTCGACGGTGCGATCCGGATGCAGCCCAAGTAACGCATCGATCTGA
Organism: Trinickia sp.; assembly: GCA_035308085.1. GTDB lineage: Bacteria > Pseudomonadota > Gammaproteobacteria > Burkholderiales > Burkholderiaceae > Trinickia_A. Next base: position 9,658 of record DATGHJ010000559.1, read on the forward strand.
CTTCGGCACGATAAAAAAGCCTGCGGTGCACGGTAAGCGCATCGCAGGCTTTTTCTTTTGACGCGGCGTCTCCGCAATCACACGACAATCAGTCGTCGCTTTGATGCGTGCGCTGCCGCAGCTCCTGCAACTGCGATTCGACGACAGTCGCATCGTCCGCATCGGGACAATCGCCGAGGTAGCGCTCCAGATCCTCCAACGCCGGCCTCAAGTAATCGAGCCGCGCGTA
>DATGHJ010000560.1:0-3616 GCA_035308085.1 Trinickia sp.
TTCGATCATTCCGATGGCTGTAACCCGATGAGCTGCGCGGGTGGTGAACTTGTCAGTAGTCGCCAGAACCGCGCTGCGCGCGCTAGCAGCAAGGACCGCGCGTTTGAAGGTAGCGTCGGCGAGACTGAAGGCGCTGATACCGCCTTTTGACGATATCGCGCACGAACCAATGAAGCACCGGTCGATATTCATTTGCGAAACGCTCTGCACAGCACTGGCATCGACACATCCGCCGACTGCCGGATCGACCGCTCCACCAATCATGATGAGTTGCAGATCAGAGCGGCGAAGCACGGCGGCGGCAATGTCGATGGAATTGGTGGCCACGATGAGTTCACTGTCTTCGGGCAGTACTTCGACGAGGGCGAGATTGGTGCTGCCGGTGTCCAAGAACAGGAGCTCGCTTGGCTGGATCAGCGCCACTGCGGCGCGAGCCAATGCCGCTTTCCTTTCACGCGCCTCATCCATCCGGGCCGCCATGGGAGCGGACGTGGGCGTGATGGGCAAGGCGCCTCCGTAGACCCTGCGGCACAGTCCCTCGGCGGCGAGTGCGCGGAGATCGCGGCGGATCGCGTCTTCCGAAATATTGAACTCGACGGCAAGCGTAGCCGCTACAACCGGCTGGCCGTGGGCGAGCCGATGTGCAATCTCGTCGCGTCGTGCGAGGGGAATATTGTCGTTCATGGACGTATGCTACCGTGCACAATCAAGAATGTAAACGTGCAAAATCATGCATCAGTGGGCGACGAGAATGTCATTCGCCTGTGGCACGGTAGGTGTTCGAGCTGTGCGAAACGCTAGATCGAATTCGTCGACGAGTCTTCGATCCCTAAGCAGTCGCGTTCTAATGAATTCGAGATCCGTGCAGGTCGGACGGATCTGCTGGAGGCGCTGACGCAATGGGTGCAGCGAGTTGCATCGAAGGCAACACTCGCTACCTGCCCCGGGGAGGGGCAACGCTTGTGGACCGCCGCGAAATCAAGGTTTTCGCGCAACCCTTAGCGAACCACACAACATCAGCCCCCGGCGAGATAAGCGCTAGGCGTAACACCGAGTGTGCGTTTGAAGTGCCGTCCCAGATGGCTCTGGTCGAAAAAGCCAACTTCGGTTGCCACGACCGACGGCGGCACGCCGCCACGCAACAGCCGCTGCGCGTGCCGCACGCGCACGAGGCACACATAGCGATGCGGCGAGATCCCCACCTGCGCGCGAAACAGCGCGGCAAAGCGCGACACGCTAAGTTCCGCAGCCGCCGCAAGCGTCGCGAGCGGCACGGGTTGCGCGAACGACGCCTCGATGAATTCGATTGCCCGCTGGATCGGTTCGGTCACCATCGCCCCCGCTCCTACGCCGCCTGCGGCGCCCGGCTCGCGACGCTGGCGAAGCGGCGGATGTCGAACGGTTCGAGCGGCGTGCTGGTCGCGCCGGTATCGATCAGCTCGGCCATCACATCGCCCACGCCCGGTCCGAGCTGGAAGCCGTGTCCGCAGAAACCGAACGCGTAGAACAGGCCGCTGACGTTGCCGCTCGCGCCCATGATCGGCCTGTCGTCGGGCATGTAGCCTTCGATGCCGCTCCACACGCGGATGATGTTGAGCCGGGTGAGCGCCGGCGCCACGCGATACAGCTGACGAAACTGCAGCAGGGTGCTCTGCGGCAGCACATACGCGCGCCGCACGTCGGGATACGCCGGGCCGCGCGCGCAGCCGCCGAACACAATGTTGCCGCGCGCGACCTGGCGGAAATACACAACCTCTTCCATCAGCGGCGACGATACGCCGACCACCGGCTCGAGGCTGTAACGAACCGGCTCGGTCACGGCCATCTGCGGGCCGTGCACGGCGATCGGCACCGGCTCGCCGAATTGCTCGGAAAGCAGGCTGCCCCACGCGCCCGCGGTGATCAGCAATTGCGGCGCGCGGAACACGCGGCCGTCGGCGCTGGTCGCGCGAAACTCGGCACCCTCTTTTTCGACGGTGACGATCTCCGTGTTCTCGAAAATGTGCGCCCCGAGGCGCGCCGCGGCACGTCCGAATGCGGGCGCGGCGAGACGCGGATTCGCGTGGCCATCCTTCGCGGAATACGATCCGGCCAGCACCTCGGGACCGAGGAACGGAAAGCGCGCACGCATCTGCTCGCCGCGCACGAGTTCGAGATCGAGGCCGTAGTGGCTCGCTTCCTTCGCGTAGGTTTCGAGCTGGTCGGCCTGCTCTTCGCGATAGCAGACGCGGATATGGCCCGACGGCAGAAACTCCGCGTCGTGGCCGATCAGCTCGGGCAGCTTGCCCCAGATCTCGCGCGAGCGGTTCGCAAGCGGCAGTTGCGGCAGAAAGCGCCCCTGGCGCCGCACGTTGCCGAAATTGGTGCCGCTCGCCTGCTGGCCGATCAAGCCGCGTTCGATGAGGATCACCGAACGCCCGCGCCGGCGCAGGAAGAACGCGGCGGATGCGCCCATGATGCCGCCGCCGACGATGATCACATCCGCTTCGGTCGCGGTCATGATGCCTCCAGCGAACGAAAGTGAGCGTGGGGGTGGTTCATGATGCCCTCCGCCGGGCCGCCCCAAGGAGGGCATCCGCCCCCGTGGGGGGAGCTTTGCATGGGATCGGAGTAAGCGCTAAAGCGCCAACTCCGGTCGACAGCGAACGAATGTGAGCGTTGGGGGTGGTTCATTCAACCTCCTCCACGGTGGCGATCGCGATCGGCTTGACGGGCCCCTGCCCGCGCAGCCGGCCGACTTGCTCGAGCGGCACGTGCGCCTCGGCCGCGATGATTTCCGCGCCCGCGTGGCCGCAATAGCGCCCTTGGCAGCGGCCCATGCCGACCCGGCTGAACGCCTTAGCGCGATTCGCTTCGCGCGCGCCTTCGTCGCGGATCACGCGCCGCAGCTCGCCCGCCGTGATGCCTTCGCAGCGGCAGACGATGGTGTCGTCGCTCAATTTCGCCGCTTGCGCGGCGGGCCACGGGAACGCTTGCGCCAGGCCGAGACGGAACCGGTCCATCTTGCGCTGCTGGCGCTTCAGAGGCTCGACCTTGGCCGGGTCGATCGTGTGGCCCAGGTCGGCTAATGCCGCGTAGGCGGCGAGCCGCCCGGCCAGTTCCGCGCCGTCCGCGCCGAACACGCGCGCGCCGTCGCCCGCGAGGTAGACGCGCGGCACCGAGCTGCGGCCGAGCTCGTCGATCTGCGGCAGCCATTGGCGCGTGTTCGCGTCGAAATAGAACGTGCAGCGCGCGAGGTCCGCGAGCTGCGTTTCCGGACGCAAGTGGTAGCCGAGCCCGATCGCGTCGCAGGCGATTTGCCGATCGTGTCCGCTCGCGTCGCGGTACCGGATGCCGCGTACGCCGTCCGCGTCCGTGCCGATGATCTCGACCGGCTCGACCCCGTGCTCGATCAGCACGCCGGACTTCTTCAGCGACGACACCAGCGCCGCGCCCTTCCTCAGCACGTCGAGCCGCGCGAGGAGCTTCGGCAGCGCTTGCAGGCGAGCGCCGCGCGTCGAGGTATCGAGCACCGCCGCCACTTGCGCGCCCGCTTGCACGTATTGATTCGCGACGAGATACAGAAGCGGACCCGAGCCCATGAAAACCACCTGGCGGCCGATCGCGCAGGCTTGCG
>DATGHJ010000561.1:0-4474 GCA_035308085.1 Trinickia sp.
AACCAAAACCGGGGGATCGAGGATGACCGATTTCGTGGATCTCGCGCGCAGTGCGCTGCACGCCCAGCCTTTCAGCATGCTGCTCGGCACCGAATTGATGCACGTCGGCACGCGCGAACTGGCGCTGCGCTTGACGATTCGCGACGAGCTTCGCCAGCAGCACGGCTTCGTGCACGGCGGCGTCATCAGCTATCTGGCCGATAACGCGCTTACCTTCGCAGGTGCGATGGCGCTGGGTCCGAGGGTGGTCACCATGGAATACAAGATCAACTACTTGAGGCCCGCCGTGAACGGCACGCTAATCGCACGCGCGGAGCTGGTCTACGCGGGGCGCGGGCATGCGACCTGCCAATGCAACGTGTTCGTGATCGACGGGAACAAGGAAAAGCTGGTCGCGATCGCACAGGGGACGATCAATCGCGTGGGGGATGGGGCAGAAGGCAGTTCAGAGACGGCGTGACTCCGTCAGCCCATCACGCCCCGGGCGGATAAATGCAAACAGCCGCACAAGGCGGCTCTTTGCTTACGGCTAACGAAGAACGCAAGCTAGCGCACGACGACTGCCGGCCTCATTCCGCCGCGTAAGTCCGCTGCTGTTGCTCGCCGAGCCCTTGGATGCCGAGGCGCATCGTCTGCCCCGGCTTCAAGTACACCGGGTTCGGCTTCACGCCCATGCCGACGCCCGGCGGCGTGCCGGTCGAGATCACGTCGCCCGGCTGCAGGCTCATGCATTGCGACAGATACGACACGACCTTCGCGACGCTGAAAATCATCGTGTGGGTGTTGCCGTTCTGGTAGCGATGGCCGTCCACTTCGAGCCACAGGTCGAGCCGCTGCGGATCGGCAACTTCGTCGCGCGTGACGAGCCACGGGCCGATCGGGCCGAACGTGTCGAAGCCCTTGCCCTTATCCCATTGACCGCCGCGCTCGATCTGCCACTCGCGCTCGGACACATCGTTCACCACGCAGTAGCCCGCGACGTAATCGAGCGCATGCGCTTCGTCGACATACTTGCAAGGCTTGCCGATCACCACGCCCAACTCGACTTCCCAATCGGTCTTCTTCGAGCCGCGCGGGATCTCGACGTCGTCGTTCGGGCCGGTGATCGCGCTCGTCCACTTGTTGAAGACGACGGGCTCGGCGGGCACCGGCAGGTTCGATTCCGCCGCGTGGTCCGCGTAGTTGAGGCCGATGCAAACCAGCTTGCCGACATTGCCCACGCACGCGCCGATACGCGGATTGCCCGAGACGAGCGGAAGCGATTTCGGATCGATGCCGCGCAGCTTGGCGAGACCGGCGTCGGTCAGCACCTCGCCTGCGATATCGCGCACGACACCCGACAGATCGCGAAGCTTGCCGTCAGCATCGAGCAAACCCGGTTTTTCCTGGCCCTTCGGCCCATAACGAAGCAGTTTCATCGTTGCACTTCCTCACGTCTCGTTCAGTTGAAGTAAAAGCGAACCGGTGAACTCGGTTCTCCTATCGAACGTGCACCTATACGAGCTGCTTACGTCCGACCGGCGATGCCCCTCGAAGAATTTTTTTGTCCCACACGGCCGACCCGCTCAGACACGGTCAGTTCGACCAGCCGCCGTCGATCACATGCGCGTGCCCGGTGGTGAACGCCGACTCGTCGGACGCCAAATATAACGCCAAAGCGGCAATCTCATCCGCCTTCCCCACGCGCCCCATCGGCTGACGCGCGACAAACGCGGCGCGCACCGCCTCGATCGTCGCGCCCTGCGCCTTCGCCTGCGCGGCGATGCGATCCTCCAGCGAGGGCGACTCGACCGTGCCCGGGCAAATCGCATTGCATCGTATGCCGCGCGTAATGAAGTCGGCTGCGACCGCCTTCGTCAAGCCGATCACCGCCGCCTTCGATGCGCCGTACACGCAGCGGTTCGGCACGCCCTTGATGCTCGATGCCGCCGACGAAATGTTGATGATCGAGCCGCCGCCCTGTTCCAGCATCGCCGGCAGGAACGCGCGGATCATCCTGAACATCGCCTTCACGTTCAGATCGAACGCGAAGTCCCAATCCTCCTCGCTCGCCTCCAGAATCGAGCCCGCGTGCACGAAGCCGGCGCAGTTGAACAGCACGTCGATCGCGCCGACTTCGGCGGCGAGCGCCTTGATCGCCGCGCCGTCGCGCACGTCGAGCTTGCGGACTTCAAACGGGCGGTTGGCGAGGCCGTCAATGCGGATATCGGTGGCGATCACACGCGCGCCCTCTTGCGCGAACGCAACGGCCGTCGCGAGGCCGATGCCTTGCCCGGCGGCGGTAATCAAGGCCGTCTTCCCGGCCAGTCTTTGTACCATCTGCGGCTCCTGATGAAATGGTGTCTGGGACATAACGAGTATTGCAGTACGCGCTCAACGAACGCGCAATACGTATTGCACATGGTGTCATGCGGATTACGGATTGCGCGTTTTACAGGCGATAGAACGCGCTCGCGTTGGCTCCGAAAATCGCGTCGCGCTCCCCCTCGGACAGCTCGGCGACGAGCGCGTTCGCGCACGCGTGCCAGAGCAGGTAGTCGCCGTTCAGGTTGAGCACCGGCCAGTCGCTGCCCCACATCAGGCGGGACGGCCCGAACTGGGCGAGGAGATGGGCGACGTAAGGCGCGAGCGTCGCTTCGGTCCAGCCTTCGGCGGCCTCGGTCGCGAGACCCGAGAGCTTGCAATGGACGTTCGGCAGTGCGGCAAGGCGCGCGATGCCGTCCGCCCACGGCTGCCAGCCTGCGGCGCCGTCGCGGATCGGCGGCTTCGCGCCATGATCGACGACGATGCGCAGCGCCGGAAAGCGCGTCGCGAACGTGTGGAGCGCGTCGACGTGACGCGCGAAGATGAGCGCATCGAAAGCGAGGTCGTGCGCGATGAGCGCTTCGATGGCGGGCCCGAGGGCGGGGTTCGCGATCCAGTTGTCGTCGGGCAGGTCCTGCAGCATCGGCCGGACGCCTTTGAATTTGAGTTCCGGGGCGAGTTCGGCGATTAGCGACGGCGCGTCCGGGTCGGCCAGCGGCACCCAGCCGACGACGCCCGCCACCGATGCTTCGCCGCGCGCGATATCGAGCAGATAGCGCGTTTCGGCCACCGTCGGCGCGGCCTGCACGATCACTGTGCGATCGATGCCGGCGCGCTCGCGCCACGGCGCGAGGTCCGCGGGACCGAACTCGCGGTAGAGCGTGCCGAGCTGCGGCGTAAGCCATCCGTAGTCGCCGCGCTGCGGATTCCAGTAGTGCTGGTGGGCGTCGATTCGCATGGTGAGTTGGCGGGTCTATGAGCTTGGCACCGGCGCGCGGGCATCGAGCAAACCTTCCTCGCGCAGCTCGGACCACAGCGCCGGCGGAATCGGCCGCTCGAACGATGCGGCGTTCTCGCGCACTTCGTCCGCGCTGCGCGCGCCGGTCAGCACGGTCGCGACCGCCGGATGCGCGTAAGGAAACTGCAATGCAGCAGCCGCGATCGGCACGTTATGGGCGTTGCAGACACGCTCGATACGCGCCACGCGATCGATGATTTCAGGCGGCGCCGCGAGGTAGTTGAACTTGAGATCGCCTTCGACGCCGCGCGCGAGGATGCCCGAATTGAACGCGCCGCCGAGCACGATGCTTACGCCGCGCTTTTCGCAGGCGGGAAGCAGATCGGCGAGCGTCATTTGCTCGAGCAGCGTATAGCGGCCTGCAAGCAACGCGCAGTCGATGTCGAACGCATCCATCACTTCGAGGATCGCGGCGCCTTCGTTCACGCCGAGCCCGAGCGCTTTCACCGCGCCTGAGGCGCGCAATTCGTCTAGCGCCCGGAAACCGCCACCCTGCGTCAATTGATTCCAGTAATGCGCGTTGTTCTCGCCATGCGTCACGCGGCCGATGTCGTGGATGAGCAAGATGTCGATTTCGACGATGCCGAGCCGCTGCTGGCTGTCCTCGAACGATCTCAGGATGCCGTCGCGCGTGTAGTCGTAGACCGCCTCGAACGGCAGCGGGTTTTGCCAGCCTTCGGGGTTGTGCGCGGCGTCAAACGGCGTCGTGCGCGGGACGAAGCGCTTTCCGACTTTCGTCGACAGCACGTATTGGTCACGTGGATAGTGCCGCAGCGCATTGCCGAGCCGATGCTCGGCGAGCGTATTCCCGTAGTGCGGCGCGGTATCGAAGTAGCGAACGCCCGCGCGCCACGCAGCGTCGACGGTCGCGCGCGCGTCTTCGTCGGACAAATCTCGATACAGCCCGCCAAGCGGCGCGGTGCCGAGCGACAGCCCCGTGACTTCGAGATCGCGCGCGCCGATTTTGCGGCGTTGCGTCACGTTCGATTGCATAGCATCGGTCATGGCTAAAGTCTCCGCGTTCAATGTGATGTTATCTCCACGACGCGCCGCGTGTGCGCCGCCGCGCTCGACGGCAGGCACGCCGGTCCGACCGGCTCGAACGACTTGTAGGTGAGGATGAATTCCTGGTGGCCGAGCGCTTCCGATTTC
>DATGHJ010000562.1:0-3485 GCA_035308085.1 Trinickia sp.
TGGGTAATTCCCGATGAGCACCCTTTTTCGACGTCAGGCGCTTGCCGCCCAAATGACGCAACAGTTACTCCGCCCAGGGCCGTTGGATGTGGGATTGCGCTCCGGCCTGTTCCTGTCCGGTCTGCGTCGAGTCGGTAAGACGACATTTCTGTTGAACGATCTGATTCCGAGCTTGGCGGACGTTGGCGCGCTGGTCATCTACGTCGACTTGTGGACCGACACGCAGGCCAATCCGGCGACTTTGGTACAAAACGCGATTAAACAGGCGCTGAAAGAACTCGAGGCGCCTGCATCATCCGTATTGAGCAAGCTGCGGCGTATCAAAGGTCTCGATTTCGGGGCAGCGGGTTTCAAGCTGGGATTCAATCTGGATACGATCGGTACGGCCCAGGGTGCGACGCTCGAGCAGGTGCTGGTGAAACTGGTGGACGTGGCTCAAACCGATGTGGTTCTCATCATCGATGAGGTTCAGCAGGCGATGACGACGGAGGACGGCCACAAGCTGCTGATTGCGCTCAAGGCGGCCCGCGACGCCGTCAACTTGCGGCCCATCACGCCGGGACACTTCATCCTCATCGGCACCGGGTCGCATCGCGCCAAGGTCAACGAACTGACGGTCCAGCGCGCTCAGGCATTCCAGGGGGCCACCTCGGTCGAGTATCCGGTCCTCGACATCGCGTACATCGATTTTTTGCTGAATGAGCTACGCAGCGCCGGAATATCTCGGGTTCCGTCGCGGGACGTCGCATACGCGGGCTTCGTCAAGCTGGGTTCGCGGCCCGAAGAAATGATCAAAGCGTTGCGGCAGGTCGCCGCCTTGCCTGACGGTGCGGATCCCGACCCGTTTTTTCCGGTCATCGCTGCGACGTTGCGGGCATCCGCGGCTGACGTGGAGCTGAACAAGCTCGAACGACTCGGGAGCTTGGCGGCGGCGATCTTCGATCGAGTCGCGAGCGCGAAAACCGAAGTGAAGGGACTTTACTCCGCCGATGCGATCGACGCCTATGCGAAGGCGATCGGCCGTCCTTTGGCACCCGAGGAAATCCAACCGTTGATCAATGAACTGCTCAATGAGAATCTCATCATGCGAAGCGGGCACGGGCGCTACTCGGTGACGGACCCATTCGTCCAGCAGCTCTGGCTCGAGCACAAAGCGCTGCCGCCGTTGTAATTGGCAACCCGATGTCCATGCCGCCGTGACGGCCCGCTCAGATCACCCGCTCCCGCAACCAAGCCGAAGCCAGATCGAGCAGCGTCACCACCACGATCACCATCAACATCACCGCTGCCGTCTGCGGATACGCGAACGAGCGGATCGATTCGTACAGCACGACGCCGATGCCGCCGGCGCCGACCATCCCGACCACCATCGCCGAGCGCACGTTCGATTCGAAGCGGTAGAGCGCGTACGAGATCCACAGCGGAAACACCTGCGGCAGCACGCCGTAAATGATCTCGTCGAGCTTGCCCGCGCCCGTTGCGCGCACGCCCTCGGCAGGACGCGGGTCGATCGCCTCGACCGCTTCCGCGAAGAGCTTCGCGAGCACGCCCGTCGTGTGGACCCACAACGCGAGCACGCCCGCGAACGGCCCGAGGCCGACCGCGACGATGAACACCATCGCGAACACCATCTCGTTGATCGCGCGGCACGCGTCCATCGCGCGGCGCATCGGCTGCACGACCCACACCGGCGCCATGTTCTGCGCCGACATCAACCCGCAAGGCACCGCGCAGACGATCGCGAGCACGGTGCCCCACAGGGCGACATCGAGCGTCACGATCATTTGCTGCACATACACGCGCCAATCCGTGAAATCCGGCGGGAAGAAGCCGCGCGCGAAGTCGCCCATGTTGGACGCGTCGCTGACGAGATCGAGCGGGCGCATGTCCGCGCCGCTCCACGATAGGCCCAGAAGCGCGAACAGCACGATCCAGCCGGCCATCGACTTCCAACTGCGCTTGCCTGCCGCCGCCGCGGCGGCGGCAGGACGCGCCGCGCCCGGCGCCGTCTGCAGAGCGGCGCTCTCGCGGTGCGCGAGGTCGCCGCGCGGGCCGGTGAGGTCGGCGGTTTTCATTGCTTCGCGCCAGCGGACGCCGTGAGCACGTTCATCTGCTGTTCGAGGGCCGCAAGCTGTGTCTTCTTGTCGGCGTCGGACAGGTGGGCGTCGGACTCGATCTTCTGCTTCTGCTGGAACAGCGCGATTTCGCGGATCGGCACGAGCTGCGCATCCGACGACGCGTCGAAGCCGCTATAGCCCGTGATGTTCGCCATCACCGCCTTCTCGTGCGCATCGGTCTTGCCGTAGTTGACGAAGAAGTTGCGCAGCTTGTCCTTGGTCGCTTGCGGCAGGTCGCGGCGCCAGACGAGCGGGTCCGACGGAATTTGCGGCGACGTCCACAGCACGCGCACTTGCGCGTATTTATCGGGGTGCTGCGTCTTCAGCGTGCCGAGCTCGACGCTGTTGTTCGTCGCGATATCGATCTTGTTGTTCACGACGGCGAGCAGATTCGCTTCGTGGCTCGACGGCAGCACGGCCTTGAACGACGTGTCCACCGGCGTGTCGTGCTTGGCGAACAGGTAGTACGCGGGCACGAGCGTGCCCGAGGTCGAGTTCGGGTCGCCGTAGCCGAGCGTGACCTCCTTGGTGTTCTTGAACACGTCGTCGAGCGTCTTGAAGCGGCTGTTCACGTTCGTGATCAGCAGCGAGTAGTAGCCCGATTCGCCGTTGACGTACTTCACTTTCGCGAAAACTTCGCCGTTCGAACGATCGACCGCCTGGATCGCCGACGCGTTGCCGAAGTAGCCGATCTGCACTTTATTGAAGCGCATGCCCTCGATGATGCCGGCGTAGTCGGTCGCGAAGAATGCCTTCACGTGCAGGCCGGTTTGCTTGTTGAGGTCGTCGATGAGCGGCTGCCAGCGTTGCGAGAGCACGGCCGACGAATCGGTCGAGATGATGCCGAAGGTCAAGTCATCGGCACGAGCGGCGATCGAGGTGAACGAGGCGAGCGCGACGGCGCCCGCGATCAGGTGACGAAAGAGTTTCATCGAGGAGCTTCCTGGTGGACGAACAGTTGTTATGAAACGGCGATTCGGAGATGGGTGCCTTCGGACGCCGCTTTCGCATCCGGCTCGAGCAATGCTTCGGCGTCGACGCCATACAGCCGGTGCAGCAGCTCCGGCGTGAGCGCGGCCGACGGCCCGTCGTAGACGATCTTGCCGTGCCGCATCGCGATGGCGCGCGGGCAGTAGCGCATCGCGATATCGATCTGGTGCAGCGAGACGAGCACGGTCAGTTGATGCTCGCGGTTCAGCGTGCGCTGCATGTCCATCACGCGGCGCGCCGATTCCGGATCGAGCGAGGCGATCGGTTCGTCGGCGAGGATGATCTTCGCGCGCTGCACGAGCGCCCGCGCGAGCGCGGCGCGCTGTTGCTGGCCACCGGAGAGATTGCCCGCGCGCTCCTGCGCGTGCTCGGCGATGC
>DATGHJ010000563.1:0-7740 GCA_035308085.1 Trinickia sp.
TCATCGTCGGCGCGGGCTCCGCGGGCTGCATCCTCGCCAATCGCCTGACCGAGTCGGGCAAGTACACCGTGCTGCTCGTCGAAGCGGGCGGCAAGGACAGCTCGTTCTGGTTCAAGGTCCCGGTAGGCTTCACGAAGACCTACTACAACGAGACCTACAACTGGATGTACTACAGCGAGCCCGAGAAAGAGCTCGACAACCGCTCGATCTATTGCCCGCGCGGCAAGGTGCAAGGCGGCTCGGGGTCGATCAACGCGATGGTGTACGTGCGCGGGCAGCGTCACGACTTCGACGATTGGGCGGCGGCCGCCGGTGACGAGGGCTGGTCGTATGAGGGCGTGCTGCCTTACTTCAAGAAGCTCGAATCGCACCCGCTCGGCAATACGAAGTATCACGGCGGGCAGGGGCCCATCAGCATTACGCCGATGAAGGAAGGCGTGCACCCGATCGTGCACACCTTCCTCAAAGGCTGCGAACAGCTCGGCTATCGCCGCAACGAAGACTTTAACGGCGAGCGGATCGACGGCGCGGGCATCTACGATCTGAACACGAAGAACGGGCAGCGCGCATCGAGCAGCTTCATGTATCTGCATCCGGTGCTCGGCCGTCCGAACCTCACGGTGGAGCGCGACGCGCTCGTCACGCGCGTCATTTTCGACGACAAGAAGTGCGCGGTCGGCATCACGCTCACGCAGCACGGCAAGCAGCGCGAATTCACGGCGAGCAGGGAAGTCATCATGGCGGCGGGCGCGGTCGATACGCCGAAGCTGCTGCAGTTGTCGGGTGTCGGCGCAAAGGCGCTGCTCGCGACATACGACGTGCCGCTCGTGCATGAGCTGCCGGCCGTGGGCCGGAATTTGCAGGACCACCTGTGCGTGAGCTTCTACTTCCGCGCCAAGGTGAAGACGCTGAACGACGAGATGCGGCCGCTTCTCGGCAAGCTCAAGATCGGCCTGCAATATCTGCTGACGCATAAGGGGCCGCTCTCGATGAGCGTCAACCAGGGCGGCGGCTTCTTCAAGGGTGACGAATCGCTCGAGCATCCGAACCTCCAGCTCTATTTCAATCCGCTGTCGTATCGGATTCCGAAGAGCAACAAGGCGAGCCTCGAGCCGGAACCGTATTCGGGCTTCCTGATCGCGTTCAATCCGTGCCGGCCTTCGAGCCGCGGGTCGGTCGAAATCGGCTCGAACCGCGCGCAAGACGCCGCGAAGATCCGCATCAACGCGCTGACGACGAAGAAGGACATCGACGAAGCGATTCAAGGCAGCGTGCTGATTCGCAAGCTGATGACCGCGCCGGCGCTCAATGACATCACGATCGAGGAAATCTCGCCGGGCCCGCAGTGCAAGACCGAAGCTGACATGCTCAAGTATTTCCGCGAGAACTCGGGTTCGATCTATCACCTGTGCGGCTCGTGCGCGATGGGCGACGACGTTGCCACGTCGGTCGTCGACTCGCGTCTCAAGGTGCATGGCGTCGAGGGGTTGCGGATCGTCGATGCGTCGGTGTTTCCGAACGTCACCTCGGGCAACATCAATGCGGCGACGATGATGGTGGCGGAGAAGGGCGCCGATCTGATTCTCGAAGACGCGCAAGCGTCGGCTGGGCGCGGCGATGCTGCGCGCGCTTCCGAGGCGCTGCATTCGCATTGATATCGCCGTGGTGACGGCACGCGCGGGTTGACTTACCCGGCGCCTTCGCTCATGTCGGGAAACGCGGCACGCCCCTGCGTGAGATCACGCAACGCGTCGCGCGCCGGATCGATCGCCGTGGCGGGCATACGAATCGCGAGGCGCACGTTCAGCTCGTAGCCGCTGTCGACGAGCTCCGCGCCCTCCTTCTCGATCCAGCGCCGCACGCGTGCCTCGTCTGAAAAACCGATCTCGACGACGAGGCGCGCGAGCGCGATCCGTTCGACACGCTCCGCATTCAGGAGCGCGCTTGCGATCGCATCGGTGTAGGCGCGCACGAGGCCACCCGCGCCGAGCTTCACGCCTCCGTAATAGCGCACGACCGCGGCGAGCACGCCGTCGAGATCGTGATGGCGCAGCACTTCGAGAATCGGCCTGCCCGCGGTGCCGGACGGTTCGCCGTCGTCCGACATCCCCGCTTGCCCACCCGCGAGCAGCGCCCAGCAGACGTGCGTCGCGGCGGGGTGCGTTTCGCGCAGGCGGCGTAGTTCGTCCATGGCGGCATCGCGGTCCGCGACAGGGAGGGCGTGTGCAATGAAGCGGCTTTTGCGGATTTCGAGTTCGGCGCTGACGGCGGCGGCAAGCGTGAAAGTGGGCAAGGCGAATGGTTCAGAGGGGGCGGGATCGATAGAAAGCGGCTCGCGCGATGGCGATCCGCACGAGCCGAGTCCCGCAATGGTAGCGCAGAGCGCCTAGAACTCGACGTCGAGTTCGTCGATCTCTTCCGTTTCCTCTTGCGCCGCGGCGATCCACGCCCTCATTTCGGGCAGTTCGAGAATGCGCGCGCAGAATGGCTTGATGTCGTCGTCGAGCGGCACATCGTAGGTGAGCAAGCGTGTGACGACCGGCGCGTACATCGCGTCCGCCTCGCTTTGGTCTTCGCCGAACAAAAAGGGGCCGCCGTAACGCGCGAGACAGTCGCGCCAGATTTCGAGCACGCGCTCGATGTCGGCTTGTGCGCGCGACCACACCCTGAAGCCCGGGAAATGCGCCTTCAGGTTCATCGGCAGCGCGCCGCGCAGCGCACTGAAGCCCGAATGCATCTCGCCGCAAATCGCGCGGCAATGGGCGCGTGCCGCGCGGTCGGAAGGCAGCAATCCGGCTTGCGGACACACTTCGTTCAGGTACTCGGCGATCGCGAGCGTGTCCCAGATCTTGATGTCGTCGTGCTGCAGACAAGGCACGAGAATCGACGGCGACAGCAGCAGGATTTCGGCACGCACGCCGGGCGTGTCGATCGGCACTTCGATTTCGTCGAACGGCAGGCCGCTGAACTTCGTCAGCAGCCAACCTCGCAGCGACCACGAAGAGTAATTGCGGCTGCTGATGGTCAAAGTCGCTTTCGACATTTCGGTGTCCCCTAAGCGGGCGCTGCCAACCTGAGATGCACTGCTTCGATGCATCCGTGCACCACATCGTCGCTTTGGCTGACGAATGAATCGCCGTCGCGCGCCCTCGATGTGCCGTCAAATCTCGCGCAATCCGCAAGCCGCCGCGAGACGCTGCCGCGGCGCCGTGGCCAGCGCCGCATGCCACGCTAGGCCGTGCGCAATAGGCATGCCAGTGCACGTGCCGCGCGGTGCGCGTCGCAGCCGGACCGCTCGCGCGACGCGTGCATCATGCACGTCCGTCTGCACGCGACGCGTCGCGCCGTGGCATACGTATTGCGTTGATTCGCCGGCCTCTTTGCCGTGGCGGGATCATGAATTGGCTTGCGTATCCAACCTATCAGACAGTGTCCGATGTCATGCGCCCCGTCTCCGACGTGGCACGCATGACGGGCTCGCTCATCGAGACGTGGCCGCTCGGCCTCGCCGCGCTCGATGGCGCGCGCTACTACGGCGCCGCTTGCGACGTGCTCACACTGGCGACGCTCACGCATAAGCGGCCTGCGTTCGGCATCGCGAGCGTCGAAGTCGATGGACGCGAGACCGCGGTGATCGAGGAGGTCGCGGCGAGCACGCCGTTCTGTTCGCTGCTGCACTTCAAGAAGGACACGTCGGCCGTGCATCCGCGCGTGCTGCTGATCGCGCCGATGTCGGGCCACTTTGCGACGCTGTTGCGCGGCACCGTGCGCACGATGCTGCCGGAGCACGACGTCTACATCACCGATTGGCACAATCCGCGCGACGTGTCGCTCAAGCACGGTCGCTTCGGCTTGACGGAATTCGTGCTGCACGTGATCCGTTTTCTGGAGCACCTCGGCGAGGGGGCGCACGTGGTGGCGATCTGTCAGCCGACGGTGGCGGCGCTCGCCGCCGTGGCGCTCATGGCCGAAGACAGAAATCCGGCCCAGCCCGCGAGCATGACGCTGATGGCCGGACCGATCGACACGCGCATCAATCCGACGCGCGTGAACGAATTGGCGAAAAGCAAGCCGATCGAATGGTTCGTGAAGAACCTGATCAGCGCGGTGCCGCCCGGTTTTGCGGGCGCGCACCGGCGCGTCTATCCCGGTTTCGTGCAACTGAGCGCGTTCATCTCGATGAACGTCGAGCGTCACGCGAACTCGATCGCCGACATGTTTTACGAGCGTGCGAAGGGCGATGCGGAAAAAGCCGAGGCGATCCGCGTTTTCTACGAGGAATACTTCGCGACGATGGATCTCGCCGAGGAGTTCTACATCGAGACGGTCGCCACGGTGTTCCAGCAGCACGCGTTGCCGCTCGGCAAATGGGAAGTGGGTGGGCGGCTTGTCGATCCATCGGTGATTCGGCGCACGGCGCTGTTGACGGTCGAAGGCGAAAAGGACGATATCTGCGCGATCGGCCAGACGCTCGCCGCGCAGGATCTCTGTTCGCGCTTGCGCCCGTATCTGAAGACGCACCACGTGCAAACCGGCGTCGGCCACTACGGCGTCTTCAACGGCAAACGCTGGGAGCGGCAGATCTATCCGCTCGTGCGTGCCGTGATCCACGATAACGAGGCGGCCCCGACGCTCTCCGCGCGCGTGCAGCCCGCGCCGCTCGGAAGCGCTGACGGACCGCACGCGGCGGCGACGGCGTCGGTGCCGGGTTAGCGCGGCCGCGCGTCGAATCCTTACCCGGAGGTTTGCGCTGTCGGGCACCCGAACGCTAGTGGCGCTCGATCGCGGCGCGCGACTTCGTGCTCGAACGTGGCGACCAGCGATGCTTGCTCAGGTCGCTTCCGGCCACGGCGTGACGGCGGGCACGTCGCAGACCGGGTCGACGTCGATCGTTTTGAAGTCGGCGGGTGCGACGATTTCCAGATATTCCATATCCGGTGAATAGTCGAACAGGTAGTGCGCGATGCCGGGCGCTTGATGCACGCAGTCGCCTGCCGCGACGAGCGTTTCCTTATCGCCGTACATGAAGCGGGCCCAGCCCTTGAGCATGATGACGATATGAAATTCGGCTTCGTGGCGGTGCCAGCCGGTGCCGCGTTCGGGCGGGATGTTCGCCTTCACGAGTTGGGCGAGCACTTTGCCGCCCGTTGCCTCGGCGATGCCCAGATCGCGGTAGAGAAAGAAATCTCGCAGGCCGTTGTCGACATACTGCGTGTCAAGCGGGCGCACATGCGAGAACCGGGTCGTGAGTGGGGCAGTCATGTCGATGCTCCTCGGCCGGTGGGCCGTCGAGAACAAAAAGCATCAAGCGTTCCATCGCTTACGGCCGTCGAGAGTCGAGCGCCGCGCAGGGAGCGCAGCGTGGCGGGACCGGATACGGTGCAGCGATGCGCTCGCTTGCAGCGTGCGCACCGTATTGAAACGCGTGAGGCAACCCTTTGGGCTAGTCATCGGAAGGCTTGACGGGCTCTGCGACCTTGAAAGGCTTGATGACGTACTTCTCGCCGTGCTTCATACAGTCGTCGGCGACGGCGTGCCACCATTGTTCCGTCACGAGGTAGGTGCTGCCGTTGATGTCATGCTCAGTTTTGACCGTGTCTCTACCGAGTTTCAGGTCGCGGCGAACGCCGATCAAACTTGTTGCTCGACTGTCGGGGTCCAATGCGCCATCCCAAAGAAGAAGCTCCTCTTCTTCTTTCCAGAGAACCCAGACATTCATGCTTCCGGTCTGCCATTGGTAGCCGACGACGCAGAAACGATTGGTTTGATGATTTTTTTGGTTAGCGGCAACCCCGTTCTTCAGGGCAATCTGCGGGTCTTTGTAGTAAGGATTGTCGGATACGACGAACCTCGAGGTTGGTTTTCGGTTGAAGCCTTCCGGAAGATCGTCAGCAGCAAAACTCGTCGCGCAGATGAGCGCAGCTGAAACACATGCCGTAACGAGACTCGGGGTGCATTTCTGCTTCATTGCCGCCCCTCCGTCCGAGATTGCGCTTTCGATATGAAATCATTCGTCAACGTATAAAAGTCCTGCCCACCTTTTGTCGCGAACTGGATGAAATTGGCGCCAGGTGACTTTGCCTCATTAGTACGCCACGCATAGAGGCCAGTCGGACAGGGGTCCGCGCTCCAGAGCTCACCTCTTGCCACCGCTAATGCGGTTTCAATGTAGTCCCGATATTGCTTATTGAGTCTGTGCGCCCCCTCATTTGCATTCGCAGTTATTTTGTCTATTAATTGTTGTTGTTTAGGCCGTATGCTTGGGTAATTTTCAAATCCATCAATTTGATTGGGTGCCTTAATCAACTCCTCCAAGGTGCTAGCGTTTCGACCCGCGGCGAAGTGGCCAGCGCCAAGCTTGAGACGATTTCTCAGCACTACCATCATCCATTGCATCGCTACTCGTGCCTCGTTCAGGCTCACGAAATCTGGATTTTCCGGTCCCGCATTTTCCGAAATCAACATCCGCGCCAACATCCCCGTTTCGGTGACGGCAGGCGGCAATTCGAGCTTCGGGAGTATCTGCACGACGAGCCGGTCGGTGTTGAGATCGCGGCGAAGCGGCTGGCCGCGTTCATCGCCGACGTAGGCTTCGACGTGGACAATCTGGCTGCACGAAACACCGCACTTGCTGACTTTCAGCGCGAGACGCTGCTCGATGTTCCGGTGGTCGACGCTGACCGGCACGACTCGCACCGAGCGATGGGTGCTTATCAGAATCAGATGCCTACTGTTCGGCCCTAATCCGGAGACTTTGAACAGGAGCTGGTTACCGGCGACCAGCGTGATTTGCGTTCCGATAGTGGTCCCATCGTTGCGTAGCAATCTAGCCATGTCGAAACCTCGTCAGTCGGTGGAGGAGCCCCACTGTGCCGACCGAATTGTGAGATCTCCATCAGAGGATTCCGAAATGCTTAGTGCCAGCTTTTCTCCCCATGCCAAATGCATAGGGTCATCGAGTCTGCGAAGGCAACTGCTACTTGCGAACCATCCAACCCCGCAATTCACCTAGCCCGCATATCTCCCCCACTGGGGGAAAAATTCGGGTTAGGACTTGCCGTCGGCTTGAACCATTTCCGCGAGATCGGGCGGCACGCCGAACAACTGCAAGGTGCCGCCCGCCACCGAGGAAAACACCGGCCCGGCCACCGTCCCGCCATAGAAGCCGCGCCCCGAGGGCTCGTCGATCATGACCGCGACGATGATCCGCGGATCGCTCATCGGCGCCATGCCGACGAACAGCGACCGGTACTTGTTCTTCGCGTACGACGTGCCGGCCTGCTTGCGGGCCGTCCCCGTCTTGCCGCCGACACGATAGCCCGCGACTTGCGCCGCGCGTCCGGTGCCGCCCTGGCCGACGGCCATTTCGAGCATCGCGCGCATCTGGGCGGCGGTGGCGGGCGTCGTCACGCGCGTGCCGGGACGCAGCGGGTTGGCCTCGTCGGGGCCGAGGTCGACGCCGGTGGCCGGGTCGACATCGGCGAGCAGCGTCGCCGGATGCAGCGTGCCGTCGCCGGCATAGGCGGTGTAGACCTGCGCGATCTGCAGCAGCGAAGTGGACAAACCGTAGCCGTACGCCATGGTCGCCTGTTCGATCGAACGCCAACGTTTGTACGGACGCACCTTGCCCGACGCGACGCCCGGAAAGGTCAACTCGGGCCTCAACCCAAGCCCGTACTCCTGATACTTGTTCCAGATTTTTTCAGCGGGCAGATTCAGCGCGAGCTTGGCGAGCGCGAT
>DATGHJ010000564.1:0-6168 GCA_035308085.1 Trinickia sp.
AATCGGCGCGAACGATGCCCGTCACCCGCTGCAACGGCGTGCCGCCCAGACCGAGCCAGGAGGCCAGCACGCCAGCGACTCTCGCCACGCCTTGCGACGGAGTCAGGACCTCCCGAGCGGCGAAACAGTCGGAATGCCCGCCGTACATCTGTCGCGCCCCGTACCAGAGCGCGTCTCCCAGCTTGCGCGTGTGCGGCTGGCGGCGGAATTCGACCTGCTTCGTGAGTTCATGGAGCCGGCTGCGCAGGGTCTCGCAGTTCGAGGCGATCGCCGCTTCCAGTCTCCGTGTCTCTTCCTCGTGATCGCTCTGGAGGGCGTCGAAGCTGGCTGCGCCCAGGTGGCGTGCCGCGATGCGCATGCGGCTGTCTCCTCTTGCTTTTCAAGAACGGAGCCAGCAACGTAACCAAGAGGGATTGTGGACAGCTATAGGACTATTCCGAATTGCCGTCGGAAATGAAAACGAGCACTGTCCAACGGCAAACGAGCCTGAAGGTATTTTTCATTGCGTGAGCGTCGACGCCTGCACCGGCGCGACCGGAGCCGGGCCGCCGACGACGGCCTGATCCGTCGCATCGGCCGCCGCGACCGGCGTCACCGTCAGCCAGTCGGGATGAATCTGCCGGTTCAGATGGCTCGGCTCGCGCTCTCCGGAAGCGGGCAATGCGCCGAGCAAGCCGCTCGCGAGCGCGTACGCGAGCAGGTTGGCGAGAACGAGAATGGCGATCAGCCAGCGCAACATCGTGGGGCTCTCCGTCGAGTTCATGTAAGTGAGACGTTCATCGGCCCGGCGCCGTATGCCGAGCCGCGCTTATCGCATCACGCGCGAAACCGAAACGGTCACGCGCGGACTTGCACATCATCGCCTGCCGCCGCGATCAGCGCGAGCCCGGACAGCACGAGACCGTCGTGCCGCGTATGCGGAACCGAAAGCGCGAGCGCAATTTCATCGGCCGCGCCACCGCTCAGCACGAGCCGCACTGGCGCGCTCCACGCCTCGCTCAATTCGTGCCACGCGCGTTCGATCAACCCCGCCTGCGCGAGCAGGCACCCCGCCGACAATGCATGCGGCGTGTCTGTCGCGAACCAGTCGCGCTCGCTTTTGCCGTCGATCAGGCGGCGGGCCGATTGAGCCGACAGTGTAGGCAACTGCGCCGTGTGCTGGCCGAGCGAATGCATCATCAGCGACCAGCCCGGCGCGATCAGGCCGCCTGCGAACAGGCCGTCGGCGCGCAAGGCTTCGAGCGTCGTCGCCGTGCCGAGCGTAGCGATCAGCAGAGGCTCGCCCGGAAACGCCGCGCGTGCGCCGATCATCCCGGCCCAGCGGTCGCTGCCGAGCCGCTCGGGCTCGGCGTAGCTGTTCATGACGCCGCACTGCGCCCGGGCCGAGCGGATCGTCGTGCGCGGCAGGCCCGGCCAATGCAGGTCGATCAGCGCCGCGACGCGCGCGGCGACGGCGTCGCCGGCCACGTTCGAGATCCATGCGCTGCCGGGCGCCGGCAGTGACGACCACGTAGGCTCGTCGGCAAGCGTCGCATCGGTGGATGCCGATTCGTGCGCAAACACGCCGCTTTGCGTCAGCGAGCCGCTCGCATCGGCGAGCGCCCACTTGACCCGGCTGTTGCCCGCGTCGATCAGCAGGAACGGTGCGCCGCCCATCTAGGCGTTCTCCGCGAGACGCAGCGAGACGTCGCCGGTTGCGATTGGACGCACACCGCCGGTGGTGTCGAGCAGAAGCTGGCCAAGTGCGTCGACGCCGAGCGCGATGCCGCGCGCGACTTCGACGCCTTGTTCGAGCAGCACGACTTCGCGCCCCGCGTACGCGTGATACGCGGACCAGCGTTCGGCAAACGGCGCGAATCCTTCTGACGAAAATCGCGCGAGCGCGCCATCGAGCGCGCTGAGCACGGCGACGAACGTATCTGTGAGATTGGCGCCGGGCCACGCTTGCGAGAGCGCCGCGGGCTGCGTCGGGCGCGCCTGCCGCGCGACGCCGGCCTGCAGCGCATCGACTTGCGCGGCGAGCGCTTCGGCGTCTTGCACGTTGATGCCCGCGCCGATCACGACCGCGCTCGCGCCGGGCGTGCTCCACGCGGTTTCGATCAGGATGCCTGCGAGCTTGCCGCCGTCGAGCAAGACATCGTTCGGCCACTTCAGCGCGACCTTCGCCTCGCCCTCGAGCGGGAGCGTGCGCAAGCCTTCGACGAGCGCGGTACCGATGGCAAGGCTCAATCCCGCGAGCCCTTCGAGCGGCCGCGGCAGCACGCAGCCGAGCGAGAGCATCAGCGCGTTGCCCGGTTCGCCGAACCACGAGCGTCCTTGGCGTCCGCGGCCGGCGCTCTGGCGATACGCGACGCGCACCGTCGGCGAGCGAAGTGCAAACGCGTCGCGCGACAGGCTCTTCAATTGCGCCATCAAGTCGGCATTGGTCGAACCGGTTTCGTCGACGATCTCGATCGTCCAGTCGCGCACGGCGGGCACGCAGCGCTCGACCGCGCGTTCGCGGTCGATGCGCCAGGCGCCGTTGGCCCCGGCGGATGCGCCGCTCGAAGCAAAATGGGAGTGGGTGTCATTCATGAGGCGTATTGTAGCCACAGGGTGCGACCTGACGGCCCAAGCACGGCGGCTTCGCTACAATGGCCGCTGTCCCTTCATGCATCGATGCCCGATCCTTGAACTTCGATACCCCACCTGGCCTGCGCGTCGACACCGGCACGGCGGGCAAGATCATCCGGCTGTCCGGACAGTGGACGGCGCTGGCGCTCGCGCGCGATCGCGACCGCGGCAAGGGCGCCATGGCGCGCCTGCGCGCGCAACGCGACCCGGGGCGCGGCCAATGGGACTTGTTGGCGATCGAGCGGATGGATCACGTGGGCGGTCAGGCACTGTGGAGCGTGTGGGGGCGCAAGCTCCCCGAGCGCATCGAACTCACCGATACGCAGCGTGACATCTTCGATCGCATCGCCTTGCTCGACAGCCAGCGCGAGGAGGCGGAGCCGGTCGAACGCACCGATCCGGTCACGCGCCTGGGGCTTTCGATCTTCGCGTTCTTCGAGCATTTGCAGGGCGGCGTCGCATTGTTCGGCCGCGTCGTGCTCGACCTGATCTCGGTGGTGAAGAAGCCGAAGACCATGCCGTGGACCGAGATCTCAGCGAACATCTATAACACCGGCACGCAGGCGCTGCCGATCACCGCGCTCGTCGCGTTCCTGATCGGCATCGTGCTTTCCTATTTGTCCGCGCAGCAGTTGCGCCTGTTCGGCGCGAACCAGTACATCGTCAACATCCTCGGGCTGTCGGTGATCCGCGAGCTGGGGCCGGTGCTCTCGGCGATTCTGGTCGCGGGCCGCTCGGGCTCGGCGATCACCGCGCAGATCGGCGTGATGCGCGTCACCGAAGAGCTCGACGCGATGCGCGTGATGGGCATCCCGCACGGTCTGCGCCTGATCCTGCCGCGCGTCGTCGCGCTCGGCGTGGCGATGCCGCTCCTCGTCATGTGGACCAACGTTGTCGCACTCCTGGGCGGCGCGCTTGCCGCGAAGCTCGTGCTCGGCATCGATATGTCGTACTTCGCGCGTGCGCTGCCGGGCGTGGTGCCGATCGCAAACCTCTGGATCGGGCTCGGCAAGGGCGTCGCGTTCGGCATGTTGATCGCGATCGTCGCGTGTCATTTCGGCTTCCGGATCAAGGCGAACTCGCAGAGCTTGGGCGAGGGCACGACGACTTCGGTCGTCACCTCGATCACGGTCGTGATCCTCGCCGACGCCGTGTTCGCGATCCTCTTTCAGAACGTGGGGCTCGGATGACCGCACCGCTCGCACCCGCCGTTCGCAACCAGCCGCCGCCTTGTATCGCCGAACCGGTGATCGAAGTGAGCGATCTGACCAAGCGCTACGGCCGCAACATCATTCACGAGAACCTCAATTTCGACGTGCGGCGCGGCGAGATCGTGTCGATCGTCGGCGGCTCGGGGTCGGGCAAGACGACGCTCGTGCGCCAGATCCTCGGCCTCGAGCGTCCGACCTCCGGCACGATCAAAGTGTTCGGCGAAGACATCTCGAAGATCGACCCGGATGAAGCGCACGTGATGCGCAGCCGCTCCGGCATGCTGTTTCAGCAGGGTGCGCTGTTCTCGTCGCTCACGGTGTTCGACAACATCGCGCAGCCGATTCGCGAGCTCGGCAAGGTGCCCGCCGGGCTGCTGCGCGACATCGTCATGCTCAAGCTCGAGATGGTCGGCCTGCCGTGCAAGCACGCGTCGAAGATGCCCGCGGCGCTCTCGGGCGGCATGATCAAGCGCGCCGGCATTGCGCGCGCGCTCGCGCTCGAACCGGAGCTGCTGTTCCTCGACGAGCCGACCGCGGGGCTCGATCCGCGCGCTTCGGATGAATTCGTCGAGCTGATCGCGACGCTGCATCGCGCGCTCGGTCTCACCGTCGTGATGGTCACGCATGATCTCGACACGATGGTCGCGCTGTCGAGCCGGGTTGCCGTGATCGCCGATCGAAAGGTGCTCGTGGCCGCGCCGGTCGAGGAAGCGGCCAACGTCGACCACCCGTTTATCAAGGAATACTTTCTCGGCCTGCGCGGCCGCCGCGCGCTGCAGGCACTGCCGCCCGAGCGCCGCGTGAAGCTTCCGCCGGCGGCGCTCGAGCCGGCGTCGGCGGAAGTGCCGCTGTGAGCGGCGGGTATGCGCCAGCGCGCTGCGCTTGCCGAAAAGCGAAGTCGCTGGGAAAACCGTAAACGCAATACTGCAGGACTGAGCAAATCCGTCTGCAAGGGAACCCGCGAATGGAAAACAAATCACATGCGTTCTGGGCTGGGCTCTTCACGATCGGAATGGCGGTCGCGATAGCGTTGACCGTGTTCTGGTTTAACATCGACCGCTCGGTGCGAATCCCGTATGACCTGATCGCACGCACGAACGTAACCGGCCTCTTTACCGACGCCGCCGTCCGCTATCGCGGGCTCGACGTCGGCAAAGTGCAGTCGATCCACTTCGATCGCGAGCATCCCGGGCAGATCGTGATCCGCATCCTCGTCGACAAGACCGCGCCGATCACGCACTCCACTTACGGCAGCCTCGGCTTCCAAGGCGTCACCGGCATCGCCTTCGTGCAGCTCGAAGACACCGGGCGCGATTTGGCGCCGCTTCCGTCGTCGGCGAAGAGCGTCGCTCAGATACCGATGCGCCCCGGGCTGCTCGATCAGTTGCAGGAGCGCGGCGACGTGCTGATGCGCGAACTCGAAAGTGTCGCGAAGCATGCGGACAATATGATGTCCGACGATATGCGCGACCAGTTGAAGGCGACGCTCGCGAGCATGCAAAGCGCGGCCGACAACGTGGCGGCGCTGTCGAAGGCCGCTACGCCGGTCGCCGCGAAGCTGCCGGGCACGCTCGATCAGCTGGACAGCACGCTCGCGTCGACCAACGCGCTGATCTCTCGTGTGAACGGCCAGAACGGGCCGCTCGTGACGAACCTGAACAAGATCGGCGACGCGGCCGATCGCGCGGGCGCCGCGCTTTCGGCGATGGACGCTTCGCTGCAGGACGTGACCGCGCGCGTGAACTACGAGACGCTGCCGCGCATCGACGCGCTGACCACCGATGTCGGCAGCGCCGTGCGCTCGGTGGATCGCGCGGCGGACCTGTTCGGCACGAGCCCGCGAAGCGTGCTGTTCGGCGCGCCGGCGGCGGCCCCCGGCCCGGGCGAGCCCGGCTTCGCCTGGCCGAAGGCCGACGCTGCCGCCCATTGAACGAATTTGAGAATCCAAGTCAGGAACACTGCAATGTCACGCTCGACTGACCGACTATTTTTTTGCCGCACGCCGTTGATCGGCGCGCTCGCCATGATCGTGCTCACGGCCGGCGTACTCGCCGGCTGCGCGCTCGGCACGCCCGCCGCCATCGCCAACATCCGTTACGATCTCGGCCCCGTCACGCCGGCCGCGTCGCCGGGACCGCTGCCGCCGTTCAAGGTGCTCGACGTCGGCGCGCCGCAGATGCTCGACAGCGACGGCCTCATCTATCGCCTGAGCTACGCGGACACCCAGCGCACCGCGACCTACGCGAACAGCCACTGGACGATGCCGCCCGCGCAATTGCTCACGCAGCGCTTGCGCGCGGCCCTGTCGTCGCACGGCACGGTGCTCACCGGCGGCGACGGCGTG
>DATGHJ010000565.1:0-4754 GCA_035308085.1 Trinickia sp.
GCGAAGCGCAGCGGATTCGTCTTGCCGCGCAGCTCGGCAGCAATCTGCAGGGCGTCTGCTACGTACTCGACGAACCGACGATCGGCCTCCATCCGCGCGACAACCAGATCCTGCTGAACGCGCTGAAAAGGCTCGGCGACAAGGGCAACACGCTCGTTGTCGTCGAGCACGACGAGGACACGATCCGGCGCGCCGATCACATCATCGACATCGGCCCGGGCGCGGGCAAGCGCGGCGGGCAGTTGGTGGCGCAAGGCGGCGTTGGCGACCTGTCCGCGCGCAAGGATTCGCTGACCGGCCAGTTCCTCGCGGAGCCGATCGTGCATCCGCTGCAGACGCGCCGCGAGGTCGCGCAGGAAACCAAGCGCTCGGCCGCGGTGCCCGAGCGCTGGCTGACCGTGCACGGCGGCAAGCTGCACAACCTGCGCAACGTGACCGCGAACCTTCCGCTCTCGCGGCTCGTCGCGATCACCGGTGTTAGCGGCTCCGGCAAGTCGACGCTCGCGCGCGACGTGCTGATGACGAACCTGCTCGACGCGGTGGGCCGCTCGGTGCTGTCGTCGCCGGCGACGAAGCGCGCGCGCAAGAGCGCTCAGGCAAGCGGCGAAGGCGGGCCGTCCGCCGACAAGCGCCGCGCGAGCGTGCTCGCGCGCTCGGCGCCGCGCGCATCGCTCAACGTGACGCATAGCTGGCAAGGGTGCGATTCGATCAGCGGCTGGGAAGCGATCGACCGCGTGCTCGAAGTCGATCAGACGCCGATCGGCAAGACGCCGCGCTCGTGTCCGGCGACCTACATCGGCGTCTGGGACACGATCCGCAAGCTCTTTGCCGACACGCTCGAAGCGCGCGCACGCGGCTACACGGCATCGCGCTTCTCGTTCAACACCGGCGAAGGACGCTGCCCCGCCTGCGAAGGCCAGGGCGTGCGCACGATCGGCATGAGCTTCCTGCCCGACGTGAAGGTGCCGTGCGATGTCTGCCACGGCCAGCGCTTCAATCCGGAGACGCTCGCGGTCACCTGGCGCGGCAAGAACATCGGCGACGTGCTGACGATGGAAGTCGATGAGGCCGTCGAGTTCTTCGCATCGATGTCGAACATCGCGCATCCGCTGCAGTTGATGAAGGACGTGGGCCTCGGCTATCTCACGCTCGGCCAGCCGTCGCCGACGCTCTCCGGCGGCGAGGCGCAGCGCATCAAGCTCGTCACCGAACTCTCCAAGGTGCGCGACGACATCACGCGCCGCGGGCAAAAGGCGCCGCACACGCTCTACGTGCTCGACGAGCCGACCGTCGGCCTGCATATGGCCGACGTCGCGAAGCTGATCCGCGTGCTGCATCGGCTCGTCGACGGCGGGCATAGCGTCGTCGTCATCGAGCACGATCTCGACGTGATCGCGGAAGCTGATTGGATCATCGATCTTGGCCCGGAAGGCGGCGTCGGCGGCGGCGCGATCGTCGCGGCGGCCGATCCGGAAACCCTGGTGCGGGTGCGCGCGAGCCATACGGGCGCGGCGCTCGCGCCGGTGCTGGCGCGCACGGCAGGCAGCGGCGCGAAGTCACGAACGCAGGAGGGGCTGCGGACGGCGTAAGCAGCACTGCGTAGCCGATAGTCAGCCGAAAGGCGGGGAGCGGTGTCATGCCGCTTCCCGCCATTTTCGTTTCAGACCGTGACGACGAGCTTGCCGAGTTGCTGGTTCGATTCGAGATCACGTGATCGGCGAGCCAAGCTGCCGAGCTCAGCCGTCGTCGTTCAGGCTTCGCCGACCAGCTCCCGCGGGTCCGGCGCCGGCGCGGCCCGGCCATCGGTTGCGCCCTTTACCTGGCTCACCCACAACAGCGCAACGACCAGAAGCGCGACGGCGAGCCAGCCGTTCGTCCCATAGCCAAGGATGTGCCCGGCCGGCCCCGGCGACAGCAGCAAGCCGCCGAGCCACGCGCCGCAGCCGGTGCCGAGCGCCTGCACCGCGCTGTTCGCGCTCAGGAACGCGCCGCGCTGCGAAGGCGCCGGCACGGTGGTGAGCAGCGCCTGCATCGGCACCATGCGGCCCGACGAGACGACCATGAAGAACGCGAAGAACCCGGTGAAGACGCCAAACGGCAGATCGGGCAAATGCGTGATGAACAGCAAGGGCAGCATCGACACGATGCCGAACGCGAGGAAGATCTGGCGGCGCCCGTAGCGGTCGGCGAGCCGGCCGACCGCGCGCGACGTGAAGAACGTGGCGGCGCCGCCTGCCATATAGATCCACGACAGTTGCGCGGGCGCTACGCCGTGATTGGCGACCAGCACTGGCGAGATGAACGGGATCACGAGCATGTGCGACAGCATCATCGTGAACGTGAGTGCGAACGCCTTCAGGTGCCGCGGATAGCTCATGAGTCGCCACAGCGCGGGCAGCACTTCGACGAGCGGCGGCGCTCGATGGGCGAGATGTTCGTTCAAGTGCGGCACGGCGCGCGAGCAGCCGAGCCAGATCAGCACGGACAGCGCGACGAGCAGCCAAAACGGCGCGCTCCAGCCGAAGTGCGCGCCGAGCACGACGCCGGCCGGCACGCCCGCGATCGCCGCGAGCGAGAACGCCGTCATGATGACGCCGGTTGCGGCGCCGCGGCGCGCGACGGGGATCACGTCGGTGACGATCGCCATGATGACCGAGCCGAGCACGCCGCCCGCAATGCCGGCGAACGCGCGTGCCGCGAGCAGCATCGGGTAGCTCGTTGCGATCGCGCAGGCGAGGTTCGACAGCGCAAACAGCGCGTACGCCGCGAGCAGCAGACGGCGGCGGTCGAAGCGGTCGATATAGGTGGCGGCAAGGAGTCCTGAAAGACCGGAGCACCACGAATAGGTCGACACCGCCGTCGCGAACGCGGCGGGGGTGATCTGAAACGCGTGCATGATCTGCGGACCCAGCGGCATCATGACCATGAAGTCCATGATCAGCGTGAACTGGGTCAGCGCGAGGAGCCATAGCAGGCTGCGCTCGCGGCTGGCGGAAAGGGCGTACATATTCGTTGATGTCCTGTTGTTCGTGACGTCCGTCTGGCGGGGGGCTGCGGGTCAGTCGTCGAGCGACTCGTGAACCGCCGCCGTGCCGCGGCGCCAATAGCTTGAAGCGCGAATGCGCGTCTTGTCGATGCCGCGCTCGCTGCACAAGTGCTGGCGCACCGCGCGGATCGCCGAGGATTCGCCGGCGGCCCACACATAGCCGTCGCCTTTGGGCAGATAGGTGTCGCGCACGGCTTGCAGCAGTGCATCGTCTGGTGCTCCCGCTTCGTTGCGATGCCGCCAGACGACGTGAAGATCCACGGCCGTGTTGAACTCGATCTGCGCCGCAAAATCGGCGACTTCGAGGATCGCGGCGACGCGTGAACCTGCCGGCAGTTCTTCGAGGCGGCGGGCGATCGCGGGCAGCGCGGTGTCGTCGCCGATCAGCAGATGCCAGTCGAAGCCGGCCGGCACGACAAACGAACCGCGCGGGCCGGCGACACCGAGGTATTGGCCGGGCAGCGCTTGCGCCGCCCAGGTCGTGGCCGGACCCGCGTCGTGCAACACGAAGTCGATGTCGAGCTCGCGCGTGGCGCGATCGAAGCGGCGCGGCGTGTAGTCGCGCGCCGTCGGGCGCGGGCGGTCGGGCGGAAACACCGGACCGTCCGGACCGGCAACCGGCATGGCCGGCTTGTCCGCGCCGGGCTCGGGGAAGAACACTTTGAGGTGATCGTCGAAGGACGCCGATTCGAAGTCTTCGAGATCGTCGCCCGTCAGCGTGATGCGCTTGAGATGCGGCGTCAGCGTGTGGATGCGCTTGACCTGCAAAAGGCGGAATTTCAGCGGGTGACGCACGCGCGTCACGGTCAATTCGGGGTGGTTTTGCATAGATTCTTCCAAGATATTCAAACGGTTTCGCCGGCGCCCGGGTTGCCGGCGGGCTTGCTTGCGCCGCCTTCGATTTCGGCTGCGGCGCGCAAAAGGATCGCCGCGATGCGCTGCTGTTCCGCCGTGGATGCGCCCGCGTGGCGGATCAGCGCGCGCTTGAGCGCTCTCTTGGCTTCGTGGAGTTCAGGCAGCCAGCCGCCCGGTTCGGCGTCGTCGGCTTCTTCGCCTGCATAGGCGCGCCGCACGGAATCCATCCGGTGGGCGATGTGCGCGAGTTTCGCGAGCATCATGTCGACGCGTTCGCGGTTCTCGGCCAGATGCTCGCGGCCCGGCTCGGCGAGTTCATAGCGCTTGCGGTTGCCTTCGACCTGGACCGTCACGTAGCCGAGCTCTTCGAGATAGGTCAGCGCCGGATAGACCATGCCGGGGCTCGGCGCGTAGAAGCCGTTCGAGCGCGCTTCGAGCGCCTTGATCAGCTCGTAGCCGTGGCGCGGCGCTTCGGCGATCAGCGCGAGGAGCAGCAGTTGCAGATCGTCGCCGGTGAATTTGCGGCCGCGCGGCAGACCCTCGTTATCGCCGTCGAAGCCGCCGCGACCGCCCCAGTGGCCGCCACCGCCGCCGCGCCCGTGAGAGTGGCGGCCGGTCGCGTGCCAGAACGCGCGGAATGAGAAGGCGTCCGCGAACATCGGTTCGCGGTCCCAGGTGTAACGAGAGTGGTGAGAGTGACGCATGAGGGGTGCTCCAAATGTGGCTGTGTCTTAAAACGTATCTAAAGATATATATCGAAAGATACAAAGTCAACCTGAAATTTGGATATTTTTTGCGTCGGGTCGGTCGTGGCTCGTTGAAGGCGATTTGAAAGAAAATGGCTGCGCGGCTT
>DATGHJ010000566.1:0-4861 GCA_035308085.1 Trinickia sp.
GTCACGAACGTTGAAAACACGTTTTACATCATCGGCACGGTGGCGGGCCCGCACCCGTACCCGATGATGGTGCGCGACTTTCAGCGCGTGATCGGCGACGAATGCAAGGTCCAGATGCCCGAGTTGACCGGGCGGCAGCCGGACGCGGTGATCGCGTGCGTCGGCGGCGGATCGAACGCGATGGGCATCTTCTATCCGTATATCGACGACGCCTCGGTCAAGCTGATCGGCGTCGAAGCGGCGGGAGACGGCATCGAAACGGGCCGCCACGCGGCGTCGCTGACGGCCGGCAGCCCCGGCGTGCTGCACGGCAACCGCACGTATCTGATGCAAGACGAGAACGGTCAGATCATCGAGACGCATTCGGTGTCGGCGGGCCTCGACTACCCTGGCGTCGGCCCCGAGCACGCCTGGCTCAAGGATAGCGGCCGCGCGCAATACGTGACGATCACCGACGACGAAGCGCTCAAGGCGTTCC
Source organism: Trinickia sp. (assembly GCA_035308085.1). Classification (GTDB taxonomy): domain Bacteria; phylum Pseudomonadota; class Gammaproteobacteria; order Burkholderiales; family Burkholderiaceae; genus Trinickia_A. Next base: position 479 of record DATGHJ010000566.1, read on the forward strand.
ACGACTGCTGCCGGATCGAAGGCATCATCCCGGCGCTCGAGTCGAGCCATGCGCTCGCGTACGCGGCGAAACTGGCGCCCACGCTCGGCCGTGACAAGCATCTGCTCGTCAACCTGTCGGGTCGCGGCGACAAGGACATGCACACGGTCGCCGAGCGATCGGGCATCCAGTTCTGAGCGCCGCCGCGATGCGCGACCTGTTCGACGAATTCGACGAGCCGCAACCGGCTGCCGCTGGGGCGGCCGAGCGGCCGTCGGCGAAAGCGAAGACCAAACCGGAGGCGGCAGCCGTTGAGCCGCCTGCGGCGCCGGTTCTTGCCGCGAAAGCGGAGCCGATGCTGCAACCGGCCTTGGCCGCGGAGCCCATGGTGCAACCGTTGGCGGTATCGAAGCTGCCCGCTTTGCCGCGCGGCATCGACATCCGCAACCGCGATTTCCTGACCGACATGGAGAACGTGCCGGACGCTTCGATCGACCTGATCGTCGCCGACCCGCCGTACGGGCTCGGCAAGGATTACGGCAACGATTCGGACATGCTCACGGGCGAAGCCTTCCTCGCGTGGACGCGTGGCTGGCTCGACCTCGCTGTCCCGAAGCTGAAACCGTCCGGCTCGCTCTACATCTTCTGCACCTGGCAATACGCGCCCGAAATCTTCTCGTTCCTGAAGACGAAACTCATGATGGTCAACGAGATCATCTGGGACCGGCGCGTGCCGAGCATGGGCGGCACGACGCGCCGCTTCACGTCGGTGCACGACAACGTCGGTTATTTCGCGGTATCGAAGGACTACTACTTCGATCTCGACCCGGTCCGCATCCCGTACGACGCCGTCACCAAGAAGGCCCGCTCGCGCAAGCTGTTCGAGGGCAGCAAGTGGCTGGAGCTTGGCTACAATCCAAAGGATGTCTGGTCGGTCTCGCGCCTGCATCGTCAGCATGCGGAGCGCGTCGACCATCCGACGCAAAAACCGTTGGAGATCGTCGAGCGCATGGTGCTCGCGAGTTGTCCGCCGGGCGGTCGAGTCCTCGATCCGTTCATGGGCAGCGGCACCACGGCAGTCGCCTGCGCGCGCCACGCGCGCGAGTTCGTCGGCTATGAGATCAATGAGAGTTACTGCGCGATCGCGCGAGAACGCGTCAGCGCCGTCTCCGGCAGGCTCGGTGCGCCGCTCGCGCCCGCGGCCGTCGAGGACTAGGCTCCCGAGCCGAACCGCGCAGCCAACGAATCCAGAGAAAATTCCATGTCCCGAATCAAGAACACACTCGCGGCGCTCGCCGCGCAAGGCAAGAAAGGGCTGATCCCGTTCATCACCGCGGGCGACCCGGACCCGGCGAAAACCGTCGATTTCATGCACGCGCTCGCCGCCGGCGGCGCGGACGTCATCGAATTGGGCGTGCCGTTCTCCGACCCGATGGCTGACGGCCCGGTCATCCAGCGCTCGTCGGAACGGGCGCTCGCGCGCGGCGTCTCGCTGCGCCAGGTGCTCGCCGACGTGAAGCGCTTTCGCGAGCGCGACGACAAGACGCCCGTCGTGCTGATGGGCTACGCGAACCCGATCGAGCGGATGGGCGTCGAAGCGTTCGCTGCGGCGGCCAAGGAAGCGGGCGTCGATGGCGTGCTGGTCGTCGATTATCCGCCGGAAGAATCGGCTAACTTCGCCGAACAAATGCGATCCGCCGGCATCGATCCGATATTTTTGCTCGCGCCGACGTCGACCGACGAGCGCATCGCCGAAGTCGGCAAGATTGCGAGCGGCTACGTCTATTATGTGTCGCTAAAGGGCGTGACCGGCGCCGCAAATCTGGACGTTTCCAATATCGCGAGTAAAATCCCGGCCATCAAGTCGCGTGTACCCCTGCCGGTCGGAGTCGGCTTCGGCATTCGCGATGCCCAGACGGCGCGCGCGGTGGCCGAAGTGTCCGATGCCGTCGTGATCGGCAGCCGTATCGTGCAGTTGCTCGAGGAAACGGCGCCGGAAGCCGCCGTCGAAAAGCTGACGCAGTTTATCGCCGAAGTCCGGCGCGCTCTGGACAGCATCGGCGCAACTGCCGCGTAAGTAATACACAGAAAGGACAAACGATGAGCTGGCTCGACAAACTGTTGCCGCCGAAAATCAAGCAGACCGACCCTAAGAGCCGCAAGGGGATTCCCGAGGGCCTGTGGGTCAAGTGCCCGTCGTGCGAAGCGGTGCTGTACCGCAACGACGTCGAGGCCAATCTGCATGTCTGCCCGAAGTGCAGCCATCACATGCGTATCGGTGCGCGCGAGCGCCTCGACGGCCTGCTCGACGCGGAAGGCCGCTATGAGATCGGCCAGGAAATCGTCCCGGTCGATTCGCTCAAGTTCAAGGACCTTCGCAAGTACCCCGATCGCATCAAAGAAGCGATGGACGAGACCGACGAGACCGACGCGATGGTCGTGATGGGCGGCGCGATTCACACGCTGCCGGTGGTGGTCGCGTGCTTCGAGTTCGCGTTCATGGGCGGTTCGATGGGCTCGGTGGTCGGCGAGCGCTTCGTGCGCGGCGCGCAGAACGCGATCGAGCAGCAGGTGCCGTTCATCTGCTTCACCGCCTCGGGCGGCGCGCGCATGCAGGAGAGCCTGCTGTCGCTGATGCAGATGGCGAAGACCACGTCGATGCTCACGAAGCTGTCCGATGCCAAGCTGCCGTTCATTTCGGTGCTGACCGATCCGACGATGGGCGGTGTGTCCGCGAGCTTCGCGTTCCTGGGCGACGTCGTGATCGCCGAGCCGAAGGCGCTAATCGGGTTTGCCGGCCCGCGCGTGATCGAGCAGACTGTGCGCGAGAAGCTGCCGGAAGGCTTCCAGCGCGCCGAATTCCTGCTGCAAAAGGGCGCGATCGACATGATCGTCGACCGTCGCAAGCTGCGCGAAGAAATCGCGCAGTTGATCGCGCTGCTGACGCGCCAGCCCGCGGACGCGGTGGCCTGAGCGAGCCGTCTCGCCGCGCCGCCGGCTGTCGCGATCCGTCACTCGGAAAACGCGCAGACGTAAGCAGCAAAACCTGAGCAAACTCCGCGCGCCGCTTGAAGGGAATTCAAGCGGCGCGCGGTCGTTTCCGCGATAATTACGGCCTTGTGAAAAGCCGTGCAGCGATTTATCCCATGACCACATTCCCTACCTTGGACGCCTGGCTGGCGCATCTCGAGACAGCGCACCCGGTCGGCATCGACATGGGGCTCACCCGCATCGGCAAGGTCAAGGAGGCGCTCGAGCTGTCGTTCGCGTGTCCGGTCATCACGGTCGGTGGCACGAACGGCAAGGGCTCGACGTGCGCGATCCTCGAATCGATCCTGCTGCGAGCGGGGTATGCCGTCGGCTGCCATACGTCGCCGCATCTGCTTGCGTTCAACGAGCGCGCGCGCGTGAACGGCCAGATCGCGACCGATGCCGACCTGCTGCCGCATTTCGAAGCCGTCGAGGCGGCGCGCACGAGCTTTCCCGAACCGGTTTCGCTGACGTACTTCGAATTCACGACGCTCGCGATCATGCATTGGTTCGCATCGCGCGGGCTCGATGCCGTGATTCTCGAAGTGGGTCTGGGCGGGCGGCTCGACGCGGTCAACATCATCGATACCGATTGCGCGATCGTCACGAGCATCGATATCGATCACACCGAGTACCTCGGCGATACGCGCGAGAAAATCGCTTTCGAAAAAGCCGGCATTTTCCGGCCGGGCAAGCCCGCCGTTTGTGGCGATCCGAGCGCGCCCCAGACGCTGATCGATCATGCCGAGAACATCGGCGCCGATCTGTGGCTCTTCGGGCGCGATTTCCGCTACGAAGGGCAGGCGGGCAGCGAGCGCCAGCAGTGGAGCTACGTCGGCCGCACGCTGCGGCGCTCGGCGCTCGCGTATCCGGCGTTGCGTGGCGCGAATCAGCTGATCAACACGTCCGCGGCGCTGGCGGCCCTCGAGGCGCTGCGCGAGCGCCTGCCGGTGTCGGCGCAGGACATCCGCCTGGGGCTCGCGAACGTCGAGTTGCCGGGGCGCTTCCAGGTGCTGCCGGGCAAGCCGTCGATCGTGCTCGATGTGGCCCATAACCCGCATGCCGCAGCCGTCCTCGCGCAGAATCTCGGCAACATGGGCTATTTCCCCTACACCTACGCGGTATTCGGCGCGATGCGCGACAAGGACATCGCCGGCGTGCTCGCGCATCTGAAGGGCGAGATCGACCACTGGTGCGTGACCGACCTGCCGCTGCCGCGCGCGGCAGCGGCGGCGGATCTCGAAGCCGCGCTGCGCGAAGCCGGCGTCGCCGACTCCTCAGGCAGCAGCGTGACGCGCTATGCAACGCCTGCGGACGCATTTCAAGACGCACTAAAACGGGCATCTGACAATGATAGAATCGTGGTTTTCGGCA
>DATGHJ010000567.1:0-2464 GCA_035308085.1 Trinickia sp.
CCTGGCCGGGCTCGTCGTCGGTGCGGTCGAGCTGCATCCAACCTACCCGGCCGTTTCCGGCGGCATTCTCGGGCTCATCGTCTGCGGCATTCCGGCGTTCGCATCAGGCCTCGTCGAGGACTTGACGAAGCGCGTCTCGCCGCTCGCGCGCCTCGTCTGCACCATGGGCGCGGCCGCCCTCGCCTATTTCGCGCTCGGTATCGCCGTCACGCGCATCAGCGTGCCGCCGCTCGATTTCCTGCTGTCGTATCCGGTGATTTCGTGCGCCGTGACCGTGCTCGCGGTTGCCGCGCTCGCGAACGCGATCAACATCATCGACGGCTTCAACGGCCTCGCCTCGATGGTCGCGTTCATGATGTTCGCGTCGCTAGCTTATGTGGCGTTCCAGGTGCACGACCCGGTCGTGCTGTCCGCGTCGTTCATCATGATGGGCGCCGTGATGGGCTTCTTCATGTGGAATTTCCCGGCCGGGCTGATTTTTCTCGGCGACGGCGGCGCTTACTTCATCGGTTTCATGCTCGCCGAGCTCTCGATTCTGCTCGTGATGCGCAACCGCGACGTGTCCGCGTGGTATCCGGTGCTGCTCTTCATGTACCCGATCTTCGAGACGTGCTTTTCGATCTACCGGAAGAAGTTCGTCCGCGGGATTTCGCCGGGGATTCCGGACGGCGTGCATCTGCACATGCTCGTCTACAAGCGGCTGATGCGCTGGGCAGTGGGAGTGCGGACCGCGCATGAACTCACGCGGCGCAATTCGATGACGTCGCCGTATCTGTGGCTGCTGTGCCTGATTGCGGTGATTCCGGCGACGCTGTTCTGGCGCCACACGGTGCACCTCTTCTGCTTTGTCGTCGTGTTTGCCGCGACGTATGTGTGGCTCTATGTGAGCATCGTGAGGTTCAAGTCGCCGCGATGGCTCGTGTTTCGCCGGGGCCATCACCATCATCGGCACTGACGCGCAACGTCGGTCTGGCCCGCCGCGCTATCTCGAACTTCGGGCGAGCCACGTGGCAGAGGTGGTCACTTCACGCGTCGGGTTTTGGGTTTGTTATCGTGCCGCCGCCGACGGCACGCTCTGCAACACCGGCGCCACCGTGGATTGATATTCCGGTACCCAGCGCCGCAGATCGCGGCGCACTTCGTCGTCCGGCAAGACGCGATGCTGCATCAGCCACGGCAGCAGCTCGTCGAGCAGATGATCCGGCACCTCGCGAGCGCGCGCGATGCGCAGCTTCGGATGCGGCGTGCGAGTGGTCGTTTCGTCGTCGGCGAGCAGCTCTTCGTAGAGTTTTTCGCCGGGACGCAGCCCCGTGAAAACGATGCGGATCTGTTCTTCCGTGTAGCCGTAAAGACGAATCAGGTCGCGCGCCAGATCGACGATCCGGACCGGTTCGCCCATGTCGAGAATGAAGATTTCGCCGCCGTGCCCCATGCTCGACGCTTGAAGCACGAGCTGGGACGCTTCAGGGATCGTCATGAAGAAGCGCGTGATTTCCGGGTGCGTGACGGTCACCGGACCGCCCTTGCCGATCTGCTGCTGGAACTTCGGAATCACGCTGCCCGCGCTGCCGAGCACGTTGCCGAAGCGCACGGTTTCGAACTGGGTGCGCCCGCTCGACTGCTGCAATGCCTGACAGGCCATTTCCGCCAGGCGCTTGCTCGCGCCCATCACGTTGGTGGGGTTGACGGCCTTGTCGGTGGAAATCAGCACGAAGTGCTTGACGTCGTGCCGGATCGCCGCGCGCGCGACGCGATAGGTGCCGAGCACGTTGTTGCGCACCGCCTGCCACGCATTGAGTTCCTCCATCAGCGGCACGTGCTTGTACGCGGCCGCGTGGAAAACGATGTACGGCACGTAGCGCGCCATGGCTTGATCGAGCAGCAGCGAGTCTTTCGCGTCGCCGATGATCGGGACCACCGACAAGTCGGGGAAGCGATCCTGCAGCTCTTCCGTGAGCCGGTACATCGCGAATTCGGACACGTCGTACGCGACCAGTTGCGCCGGCGCGAAACGCAGGATCTGGCGGCACAGCTCCGAGCCGATCGAGCCGCCCGCGCCCGTCACCATCACGACGCGTCCATGCAGCAACTGCTCGACGTGCGGCATGTCGATCTTCACCGGCTCGCGGCCGAGCAGGTCTTCGAGGTCGATCTGCCGCACGCGCGACAGGAAGTTCTGCCCCTGCGTGAGCGGCGTGAGCGCCGGCAGCACCATCACCTTGACGCCCGCGCGCACGCACAGCGTGGCGACGCGCCGCTGCTCGTCGACGGACGCCGACGGAATCGCGATGATCACGTACTCGGTCTTGAGCAGCGCGGCGAAACGCGCCAGGTCGCCGAACGATCCCAGCACCTTGTGGCCGAGCACTTCGCGGCCTTGCTTGGCGGGGTCGTCATCGAGCAGGCCGACCAGGCGCCACTCGCTGGAACGCGCGAGTTCGCGGGCGAGCATCGCGCCCGCCGT
>DATGHJ010000568.1:0-4813 GCA_035308085.1 Trinickia sp.
TCGCATCGACCACTGCGACGCGCGGGCCTTCGGCGCGGAACAGCAAGGCGTTGCCTGGCACCATCAGTTGCGCATGGGCCGCCGCCGGCACGGCTACCTGCACGTATGCACCGGGCCGCAGCTTGTCGTCAGGATTCGGCAAGGTCACTTCGACTTGCAGCGAGCGCGTCGGCACGTCGATCGCGCCCGAGATATGCGTGATCGTGCCGTGGAACTGCTGCCCCGGCAATTCGGCCTGCGTGACCACCACGTTCTGCCCGACCGACACGTTTTGCGCGTACGCCTGCGGCAGTTGCACATAGACCCGCAACGGATCCGATTGCGCCAGCGCGAACAGCGCGCGGCTCGTGCCGCTGCCCGCGTCGATCAGGTCGCCGACATCGACGTTGCGCTGCGTGATCACGCCCGTGAACGGCGCGACGATCCGCTTGAACGATTCGAGTTGCTGCAGACGCTGCACGTTCGCGTTGGCCGCGGCGAGATTCGCGACGTCCTGGTTGTACGTGCTCTGCCGCTCGTCGAGTTCCTGTTGCGAAACGGCGTCGCGCTGGCGCAACTGCTGCCAGCGTTCGTACGACGATTTCGCGAGCCCGAGGCTGGCACTCGTCTGTTCGCGCTGCGCGACGGCTTGCGCGAGTTCCTGGTCGATTTCAGGGGTGTCGAGGTCCGCGAGCAACTGCCCTTGCTTCACGTGGGCGCCGATATCGACATACCAGTGCAGCAGATAACCGGTTGCGCGCGCATAGATCGGCGATTCGACATAGCCGCGCAACGTGCCCGGCAGCAACGTATCGCCGCCGCCGTCGGTCTGCTTCGGCACCACCACGCTCACGTACTGCTTCGCGTTCTGCACCGTGACGGCCGCGACCGTGCGGTTGTTGAGGATGTCGGAGACCACCGTGCGCAGCGCGCCGATCGCGAGCAAAAGCAGCACGATGACGATCGCGATTTTCGCGCGCTTCCACTCCCGGGTGCGCGGCGGCAGTTGATGGCCGTCCACCGTTTCTCGAGCGGGAATCGCAAGGGATGCATGCGTTTTTTCTGTCATGTCAGTCTGCCAGAGTCATTCGTTGCTTCAAGCGTGCTTGTCGCCGCTGGGGTTGTCACCGTGGTCGCCGCCCTGGGCGTTCGCATGGCGGCGCGCAAGGCGGCCATGAATGCCGGCGAACACGAGCGGCACGAAAAAGAGCGTGGAAACGGTCGCGAAGAGCAGACCGCCGATCACCGCGCGGCCGAGCGGCGCGTTCTGCTCCGCGCCTTCGCCGAGACCGAGCGCCATCGGGATCATGCCGATGATCATCGCGAGCGCCGTCATCAGCACCGGACGAATCCGGCTCGCCCCCGCTTCGAGCGCCGCCGTCAATGGCGGCGCGCCGGCCGTGAGCCGCTGGCGCGCGAACGCGACCATCAGAATACTGTTGGCGGTCGCCACGCCCATCGTCATGATGGCGCCCGTCAGCGCCGGCACGCTCAGGTGCGTGCCCGTCAGGAACAGCATCCAGACGATGCCCGCCAAGGCCGCCGGCAGCGCGCTCACGATGATGAGCGGATCGATCCACGACTGGAAGTTCACGACGATCAGCAGATACACGAGCACGATCGCCATCGCCACGCCGACGCCGAGCCCGATATATGAGGTGCGCATCGTCTGTACCTGACCGCGCATCACGATCGTGCTGCCGCGCGGCAGTTGCGCGCGCGCCTCGTCGATGAGCTTGTTGACCTGCACCGCGACGCTGCCGAGATCGCGCCCTTCCACGCTCACGTAGAGGTCGATGGTGGGCCGGACGTTGTAGTGCGTCACCTCGGCGAATTCGTCGAGCGGCGACACCCGCACCAGGTTGCCGAGCAATTGGGTCGATTGGGTCGGTCCCGCGCCGGCGGGCGCGGCAACCGGCGTGCGCAGCAGCTCGTCGATCGACGACATCTGGTATTGCGGGGTCTGCACCGCCACCGTGTATTCGACGCCGTTGCGGTTGTTGAACCAGAAGTCCGGCGCCGTCTGCGAGCTGCCCGACAGCGAGATCAGCACGTTCTGCGCGACATTCGCCGCGCTCAGATTCAATTGTTGCAGACGCGTGCGGTCCATCTCGAGGTGGATGGTCGGCTCATCGAGCTTCTGCTGAATGTGCGTATCGACGGTACCCGGGATCATCCGCACCTTTTTCAGCAGATTGCTCGCGACCTGGAAATTGCCGTGCTGGTCCGCGCCGGTGATCTGCACGTCGATCGCCGCGGGCAAGCCGAAGTTCAGGATCTGCGTGACGATGTCCGCGGGCTGGAAGAAGAACTCGACGCCCGGGAAGCGCTCGGGCAGCACCGCGCGCAGCTTGTCGATGTAGCCTTGCGTCGGCTTGTGATTCGCGTTCAGCGCGACCTGGATCTCGCCGTCGAGCGTGCCCATCGTGCCCGCGTTGCTGTACGACAAGTTGATGCCGCTATACGGCAGCCCGAGGTTGTCGAGGATCGTGTGCAGCTCTTTAGGCGGCACCACCTGCCGGATGACATGCTCGACGTCATCGGCGAGCCGCGCCGTTTCCTCGATTCGCGTGCCGGTCGGCGCGCGCATGTGCATGCGGATATCGCCCGCATCGACGGTCGGGAAGAAATCGCGGCCGAGCGCGAAAACAAGGCCCAGCGACACGACGCAGAACGAGAGAAACACCGTCGAGAACATACGGCGGCGCACGAGCAGCGTGGACAGAATCACGATGTAGGCCGCGCGCATGGTCTCGAAGCGCTGATCGAAGCGGTGATAGAGCCGCATGAAGAGATTCGGCTTCGTGCCGTCCTTCGGCTTGTGCGCGTGGCCCATCAGCAATAGCGCGAGCGTCGGCACGAGCGTGCGCGAGAGGACGTACGACGCGAGCATCGCGAACACCACCGCTTCGGCGAGCGGCACGAACAGATAGCGCGCGACGCCCGTCAGGAAGAACATCGGCACGAACACGATACAGATGCACAGCGTCGAGACCAGCGCCGGAATCGCGATTTCGCCCGCGCCCTCGAGGATCGCGTCGTGCAGATTGGTCCCCATGTGCAGGTGCCGCTCGATGTTTTCGATCGTCACCGTGGCGTCGTCGACGAGAATCCCGACCGCGAGCGCGAGGCCCCCGAGCGTCATGATGTTGATCGTCTGCCCGAGCGCATGCAGCGCGAGTATCGACGACAGAATCGACAGCGGGATCGAAACCGCGATGATGCAGGTGCTGCGCCAGTTGCCGAGGAACAGCAGGATCATCGCGGCGGTCAGCGCCGCGGCGATCGCGGCTTCACGAATCACTCCCGCGATCGACGCCTTCACGAACACCGATTGATCGAACAGCGGCGTGATCTTCAAGTCCGGCGGCAGTGAAGCCTGCGCGCCCGGCAGCAAATCGCGCAGCGTGCTCACGATCGACAGCGTCGACGCGCCGCTGCCGTTCTTCAGGATCGAGATCAGCACGCCGCGATGGCCGTCCTGGCGCACCACGTTGGTCTGCGGCGAGAACCCGTCGCGCACGTGGGCCACTTCGCGCAGGTAGGTCGTCGCGCCGTTGACCGTGCGCACCGGAATGTCGTTCAGGCCCGCCACGGTCGCAGGCGAGCCGTTCATGTCGATCGTGTATTCCTTCGTGCCGATCTTCGCAGTGCCGGTCGGCAGGATCAGGTTCTGCGCGTTGACGGCGTTGACGACATCGAGCGGCGTCAGGCCCTTGGCGAGCAGCGCGCGCGTGTCGAGGTCGACCGAGATCAGACGCGATTTGCCGCCGTACGGATACGGCACCGCGGCGCCGGGAATCGTGATGAGCTGCGGACGCAGGAAGTTGAGCGCCGTGTCGTTGAGTTGCTGCTCCGACTCTTTCGGGCTCGAAAGCCCTAGCTGAATCACCGGAATGCTCGACGCCGAATAGCTGATGACGAGCGGCGGCGTGGCGCCCGGCGGCATCTGCTTCAACTGCGCTTGCTCGATTGCGACGGTCTGCGCGATCGCCGTCTGGATGTTGGCGGTCGGCTGCAGGAAGATCTTGATGATCGCGATGCCCGGCAGCGACTGCGACTCGATGTGCTCGATGTCGTTGACGGTCGTCGTGAGGCTGCGCTCGTTGACCGAGGTGATCCGGTTCGCCATGTCCTCGGCGGACAGACCCGTATAGTTCCAGATGATGCTGACGACCGGGATGTTGATGTCCGGCAGGATGTCGACGGGGGTCGTCATCAGCGCGAACGGCGTCGCCAGCAAAATCAATATGGCCATCACGATGAACGTGTATGGCCGCTTAAGCGCAACGTTAACAATCCACATTGATACGCGCCCGCTATATTCAGAAAGGAAGTGGAATCGCCACGGATAAAACGTGTGCGCTACGTTTTACGCCGGCCGAACACAAATTACACGCAAATAACACGCACGAAACGCCGGAACTAAAAACGCGTGAATAGCCGTCGGGCGCACCACGGCGGGTGGTGTACGGCGGGGGCGTCGGCAGCGCGCAAGGGCCGCTCGGAGCCCCATGCGGCCGCATCATACGGCAATCGCCGCGTTCGAGCAGGGCCGAACAGCGGCAGTCTTGCGCGCCTTTTCCGGTGATTCGGTGACTATCGTAAAGCCGAAGCCCTAACACCTTGCTGGCGTGAAAATGGCAAATTTGTCAGTAATTTAAATGTAATTATCATACCGACTAAATTGTCAGGAATCGTAATGCGCCAATGGGAGATGCAATCGGCCAACGTTATCATCCAGGTCTGCCGGTGAAGACCCTCTTCGGCACCAACGACCAAAGGAACTCTCACGCATGACCAGCGCAACGCAATTCGACAACGTGTCGGTCCT
>DATGHJ010000569.1:0-3315 GCA_035308085.1 Trinickia sp.
CGCCGCCATCGAGAACGCGCCTGAGGTCGACCGTTTCGCGGCGCATAACGCGCTGGGACAAACGCATCTATTCAAGGGAGAACCTGCCTTGGCGCTGCCGCACATCGCCGCGGTGCTGGAGGGCTATTCGGCTGCGCGCCACGCGGATCTCGCAGCCCATTACGGCGAAGATCCCGGCGTCGTCTGCCACTACTACGCGGCGCTGACGGCATGGCTCATTGGCGATGCCGCGAAGGCGCGCGACATGCGCACCGCGGTGGCGCTCATCGACGCCGCACTGCGCGAAAGCGAGGAAACGGGCGAGCGCTGGTATCTGCCCGCGCTTCGCCGATTGAAAGGGGAATGGCTTGCGAAAGAAAGCGGCGCCGCCTGCAAATGATAACGCTTCTCAATCTCAATGTTATCCATTAGAATGGCGAGCGAAATATCTTTGTAATGTTTCGCAGGGAGTCGCCTGACATCTCGCTCGCACACCCTGTTGCGAACGAGGTGCACGTGCGGCTGTGATCGAACTGGCAGCATGCTTTAGATCGAACTGGCAGCATGCTTTAATAGGATTACTAATCTAATGACGTCGCGGCACGAAGACTCGAAGCTCGGCAAACTCGGCACCACCCTCTTTGGAATGCTTGCTGCGGGGCCGGCCCTCGCGCAATCGACGGCAGACGAGCTCGCCGGTTCGGAAAACCATCTCGCTCCGATCGAGGTCAAGGGCCAGCACCAAGACGGCTTCAAGACCGACCACGCGTCGTCGGTCAAATTCACCGCGCCGCTCGTCGATACGCCGAAATCCGTGACCGTCATTCCGCAGGAGCTGATCCGGTCGAGCGGCGCGGCGACGCTCACCGAAGCGTTGCGCACCGTGCCCGGCATCACGTTCGGCGCGGGCGAAGGCGGCAATCCGCTCGGCGACAGGCCGTTCATCCGCGGCTACGACGCGCAAGGCAGCACGTTCGTGGACGGCCTGCGCGACATCGGCGCGACCACCCGCGAAGTCTTCAATATCGACCGCGTCGAAGTCATCAAGGGCTCCGACGGCGCCTACGGCGGCCGCGGCGGCGCAGGCGGCAGCATCAACATCGTCAGCAAGACGCCGCATCTCGGCACGAGCGCCGAAGGCAGCGCCGGGCTCGGCACCGACCGCTACCGCCGCTTCACCGCCGACGGCAACTGGCAGTTCGCGGAACATGCCGCGTTCCGCCTGAACCTGATGAGCCACAACAACGATGTGCCCGGCCGCGATGCCGTCAACAACGAACGCTGGGGCGTCGCGCCTTCGGTGTCGTTCGGCCTCGGCACGCCCACGCGCGTGAGCGCAAGCTACTACCATCTGACGACCGACGATCTGCCCGATGGCGGCATCCCTTACTTCTACACTGCGGCGAACAAGCCGGCCAACGTCGGCACGATCTACCCGGCTCCTGTGGACCGGCACAACTTCTATGGGCTGATCGATCGCGACTTCCGCAAGACTTCATCCGATATGGGCACGCTGCGCGTCGAGCACGACATCACGAGCGCTCTGACCGTCCGCAACACGACGCGCTACACGAAGTCGAGCCAGGATTACATCTGGACCCAGCCTGACGACAGCCAGGGCAACGTCGTGAGCGGCAAGGTGTGGCGCCGCGCGAACACGCGGGCGAGCGACGTCTGGAGCATCGCGAACCAGACCGAGCTGTTCGGCGAATTCAACACGGGCCCTTTCAAGCACAGCTTCACGACCGGCATCGAGCTTGCCAACGAACACGGCGAGCGCGACACGTATAACGTCGCCGCAGGCAACGGTGCGAGCTGCAAGCTGGGCATCGGCGCGGCGTCCGGCTACAACTGCACGAGCCTGTGGTCGCCGAATCCGAGCGACCCGTGGGCCGGATCGGTGCGCCGCGCGAATGACCTGTCCTACGCGCGCACGACCACAAAATCGATCTACGGCTTCGACACGATCGAACTCACGAAGCGCTGGCAGACGAACTTCGGCGTGCGCATCGACGACTATTCGACGCGCTTCACCGACACGCGCGCCAACGGCTCCAAGCAGTATTCGCGCGACGACACGCTCGTGAACTGGCAGCTCGGCCTCGTCTTCAAGCCGGCCGAGAACGGCAGCGTGTATGCGTCGTACGCGACGTCGTCTACGCCGGCCGGCATGCTGCTCGGCGAAGGCAGCGAAACGCAGTCGCTCACGCCGGGTCGCGGCGGCGTCGGCATGAACGCCGACCAGCTCGCGCCGGAGAAGAACAAGACCTACGAACTCGGCACCAAATGGAACGTGCTCGCCAACCGGCTCTCGCTGACGGGCGCGATCTTCCGCATCGAGACAACGAACGCGCGCGTCACGCTGCCGAACAACCAGTATGCGATGGTCGGCGACAAGCGTGTCGATGGCTTCGAGTTCGGCGTCTCCGGGCAACTCACGAACGCGTGGCAAGTGTTCGGCGGGTACACCTACATGAAGAGCGAATTGCGCGATAACGGCAAGAACACGGCGGATAACGGGCACTCGTTCCCGAATACGCCGAAGAACAGCATCAGCCTGTGGAGCAACTATGACGTGACGCCGAAGTTCACCGTGGGCGGCGGGGCGTTCTATGTGTCGCAGGTGTATGGCGACACGGCGAACCTGCGCGCGGTGCCCTCGTACTGGCGCTTCGACGCGATGGCGCTCTACCGCATCAACAAGAAGCTCGATGTGCAGCTCAACGTGCAGAACCTCTTTAACCGCACGTACTTCGACCAGGCGTATCCGGCGCACTATGCTTCGATCGCGCCGGGGCGCTCGGCATTTGCCACGCTGACCGCACGATATTGAATACGGCATCTGGTATACCCAATGCAGCACATCACACTCGCGCAACTGGCGATGGTCTCGCCTGACGCGATGGCGTCGATCCTCGCCGGGCCGGCAGAGCGCGCCGCGCGATGGGTCGCGGCAGCGGCCGCGCACGGAATCGTCGAAGCGCAGGCGGTCTATGGCCAGTATCTGCTCGACGGACACGGCGTCGAGCGCGACGAAGCCGGCGCGTTCGCTTGGTTCAAGCACGCGGCCGCCGCCGATCATCCGATGGCGATGAACATGCTCGGCCGCTGCTACGAGCACGGCTGGGGCATCGCCGCCTGTGCGCAGGTGGCCGTCTACTGGTACCGGCTCGCGGCGCGCGCGGGACTCGATTGGGGGATGTACAACTACGCGTCCGTGCTCGCACGCGGTTTCGGCGTCGAACGTGACCGCGCAGAGGCCCTCGTCTGGTTCCGTCGCGCGGCCGATCTTGGTCACGCGAAGTCGATCAACTTCATCGGCAGCTTTTACGAGGA